>JASHSF010000180.1 GCA_030036955.1 Nitrososphaerales archaeon | reverse complement strand
CAATCTCTTTGAGGATTGTAGCTCCGTCGTTTGTGATTGTTACGTCTCCCAGAGTATCGACGAGCATCTTGTCCATGCCTCTTGGACCGAGGGATGACTTTACTATCTCTGAGATCAGCTTTGCGGCAAAGATGTTGTTTCTTTGCGCATCGCGTCCCTTGTTTTCGCTTGATCCTTCCTTCAGAATTAAAACGGGTTGACCGTTCGATGTAGTTGCGGGAATTGCTTGTGCTGACATAATTTCCAGATTCACCTTTAAATTGTGGTTAATATTGGGAAGCTTTGACGATGATTCATAAATTTTTCCGTGAGAACGAATTTAAATTGCAGAGAAAAATTTTTCGAAGCGTTATTTATTGAACAACGTTTTGCAGTCAATGCTTTAGTCTGAGCTTGTCAAGGAAATCCCGAAAGACCGGAAGCAGGATAAATTGAGGAAGCTGGACGAAACTCAGCAGGCTAAGCTGCTGAACACTATCGGGCCCCTGACAAAGAAAAAAACTGTCAAAGCCGTCTGCATATATGGTTCGCACGTTTCGGGATACTCGCGACAAGATAGCGATTACGACGTAGTAATTTTGCTTTCCCCTTTCGGCCAGAAAATAAAGTACAATTACGTCAAAGATGAAGTTGAATGCTCTGCCCTAGTCGTCGATTCTAAGTCGTTTCAAAACGACTGCGCGAGATCAACTCTCGGAGAGTTCGTCGCCGGAAGATTTCTGAATCCTTATCAGGCGATCAGCGGAGCCGACTTTGTTTTTGAAAACGAAGTCAATTACAAAGAAAGAGTGATTCTGGAAGGCATCTATGATTGCTACGCCGAATACGGTCACTTAGCTGAAGATCTCGAGTTTCCTCTGAAGTATTTTCTTTTTGATAAATTGAGAAAGAGGGCCGCAATCTACCCTCCGGTTGTATACAGCTATTCGAAAACCTACGGAAAAGAGAATCTCGATAGCAACCTCGAATATTCGTTGCAGGGCTTCCGCAAAGCTGCATCCAATCTTGAAGCTGAAAACACGATCAAGTTCGATGTTGATAACGACAACCTGAGGATCCACTCCTCGAAATTCAAATCTGGAATCGGGGCTAGGCTCAGTTTGACAGCGTCCTATACTGCTCGCGGGATCAGGCAGTACGCGATTCACGGTTACGCGGGACGCGTTGGAATTGACGTCGTCGGAAAGGAGGTAATTTCGAAACTTTCAAGGGCCTCTAAGGACCATTCAGAGCTCCCTGAGTGGATAAGAGATCCGAAACTCTCTTGGAGACTGCCTGGCGCGAAGCTATTTCCGAAAACGAGCGACTGGCTATCGGACATGCTCTCAGAATTCGGAATGGAGCGTGCTTCAACCGAGATAACGAAGAAAGCACTCGGAGAGATCTATAACTCTACCATGTTTTACAGATTATCTGACAGATCGAATGGCAAAAGCCTGTCTATAGCCGTAAAGCGCTTTACGGACGTCAAGGGAATGAAATGGGGCCTCTTGAACGTGTGGTCGTTAAGAAATACCGATTTTACAGCGAACGCACTGGAAAGGCTCCACAGGGAGTACAGCGCAAATGTTTTTTTTAGGTCGATCGGTATTCCTACAAGCGAAATTCTCGGAGTCTTCATTAACGAAAGAATCATGATCAGTCGCTTCATTCAGGGAAAGGATCTTTCACAGTTTCAGTCAGACTATTTTGAAGGCAAAACGGAGGATCTTTCAGAACACGCCGCGTACGGAGCGATCCTTGCAAAAGTTCATCGCTCGGGATACAGCGTCGGGGATTCGAAGCCCAGCAACGCGATCTTGTCCTGCGAAAAAATTTACCTCACGGATCTCGAGCAATCGCATCCGGGGGGCAATCCGGTCTGGGACATTGCCGAGTTCATCTTCTACTCAGTGAGGTTGACCCTGAGAGAAGATAGGGCGCGAAAGCTCGTGAACTCATTCATCGAGGGTTACGTCAACGGCGGAGGAGATCCGAAAGTCATAGAGCAAGCAGCATCGCTGAGATACCGCGCTCCTTTCCAGGCTTTCATAGCACCAAACGTACTGACCAGCCTCCGAAAGGATCTTTCCAAAGTATCTTGAATACCCCGGATTTCTTTTGATACTGAAACATAAATTAAATCACTTATAGGTCGCACGGTTCACAGGTACGCGTCCCACTCTTGGTAGAAGAACCACAACCCGCTGCGAGCGGAGATTCTATTGCGGTTTACGGGTTGAGCACTGAAGGATACCGCATTGCCGCACAGCTGGCCGCAAAGGGACACGACGTTTCCGTAATTGACGAGTCGCTAGGCACTGCAATGATGCTTTGGCCGGGTATCGCAGCTGATTATCCGGATCTCAGATTGCTTCTTTCAGGGGAACCACTCCTGACCATGAAAACCTCGAAGGAGTCGGTGAGCACCGCGGGGGTCGTTTTCTTTTCACCGAAGCTCAGGCGGCGAAATGAAGAGCTGGTTTCGGAACTGAAGTCTCGCATAATGGACGTCTCAAGAAACCTGCGGCCAAACTCGCTTTTCGTTTATTGCCTACCAATCGGAATCGGCGGCACAAAAGATGTGGTCGACAGAATTGAGCACGCTTCTGGCCTTACAAACGGGAAGGATTTCGTCTTCAGTTACGCTCCGCTCGAGGGAGGAAAGCCTACGACGTTTGGTTGCGACCATGATATCAGCTCGAGGCTCCAAGTACTCAGCGACGCCGGATTGTCGACTGAAGTTTTTGGAATCTCAAAAGCCGAAATCATACATGCGCAGAAGCTCATTTCGCGTTACTCGAATCTCGCTTCAGCTTTCGAAGCTTCGAGGCGTCTAACGGTTTCGGGTTTTGAAAGCCCGCGCGAATACAAGCAGGTCTTCGCCGATGAGTTGAGCGCGGGTCTGCACGATCTCAGGGTCGTGGTCGATTCTGTAGAAACCGGAGATCCGTTCCTTTACCTCGGATCGGGTTCTCTAAAGAGCATTGAGGGCTACGCGCGCTTTCTCGTCGAAAGAATTAGGGAGCTTGTAAAATCACGAGACCTGAAAGCGGCTCGCTTGAAAATAATTCTCTTCACCGACAGCGATAATCTTGAAATGCGAGGCGACAGAATGAGCCTCGCGAACTCAGTTCAGGAAAGGTTGCAGGATTTTTTCTCCGACATAGAGTACCTGAACATTATGAAGGAAGGCTTTTCGTTTCCCACCGGTGTCGAAAAGACCAACCTCATGGTTTTTCTTTCGGGAAGCTCGGAACAGCGCCTCACTCAACTGTACGAAGAGCAAATCGCCATGACAAAGTCCCACATGGTAAGGGCAAACCTGCCGGTTGAATTTGTGAGCTAGAGGACAGTGGCAAAGCAGCTGAAAGTAGGTGTAGTAGGAACAGGTGGTTGGGGAAAGAACCACCTCAGGGTCTTCAGCGAACTCGGCACTCTAGCTTGCCTTTGCGACGTAGATCCAGAAAGAGCCGCGGCTTGGTCGCAAAAGTACGGATGCAAGGCCTACACCGATGTAGAGGAGATGCTGTCATCGGAGGAGCTCGACGCCGTCACTGTTTGCACTCCCACGGTGACTCACTTTGAAGTAGCTTCGAAGGTGCTGAAGGGCGGAGTTCATGCCTTTGTGGAGAAGCCTCTGACCGCGTCCTCAGCCGAAGGAAGAAAATTGATCGAGCTCGCCAAAGATGCTGGCAAATTTCTAACTGTAGGCTTTATCGAACGTTTCAACCCAGCCATGGTCGACGCAAAAGCTGCCATCAATTCTTCGACTCTGGGAGAACCCCTTCTATTGGAATTCCACAGGGAGAACAAGTGGGAAGGGAGAATTACGGACGTCGGAATAATCCCCGACACGAGCGTGCACGACATCGATTCCGCGAGGTGGCTTCTGGACGAGGAACCGAACGTGGTCTTTGCACGCGCGGGAAACGTGCTTTCCGAACGAAGGGAGGATTTTGCTGTGATTACTCTTGGTTTTGAAAAGCAAAAGTCAGCTTTCATAATGTCCAACTGGGTAACTCCGAAACGGTTGAGGCAGCTGTCTGTCGTATGCACCAAAGGGGTAATCACGCTTGATTTCATTACTCAGGAAATAAGGTTCGACAACGGAAGTGGCACGCAGATACCGAGGCGCCAGTTCATGGAACCTTTGATGGAGGAAATGAAGGCGTTCCTCGAATCCATAAAAAGTGGAAAGCAACCACTTGTAACGCCTAAAGACGGCCTGAACAATACTATCATTGCGGAGGCGGCTCTTGCGAGCAGCAAATCAGGCGACCCGATATACCTGAATTTGTAAACTTAGAAAGAGTGAGCTACGTTTTAGTTCGGCAAGGAGCAAGTTAATTTTCATGCCGAGGCCCCAAAATTTAGAGGAGCTCCGTCGGTCGCTCCTATACAACAACACGCTCGAAGTCTGGACTGCTTTGTGCGCCGAGAGGAAAAATGACTGGAAGAACGTTGATGCCTACCACGCTTTCCTAGAGCACCTGAAAAACCAGGGAATCAAGCTCGACGTGTCAGTCGTCTGCCCGCCAATCAAGGGCTTTTCGGACAAACCGCCGAAGGCCTACAACATAAAGCTCGATGGCGAAAGCATAAAGAAAATCAGATCGTTCGTTAGCTGAAATAAATTATATAGTTAGGAAATTCCATTCTCTACTCCACGCTCAATTCAGGTGTGATTGCAATGAAACGAAAACTCCTAGACATTCTCGCTTGCCCCATTGACAAGCATTATCCGCTCGAGCTCTTCGAAGTAAAATCTGAAGGTGATCTCATCATAGATGGTGCTCTATTTTGTTCCGAATGCAATCGCTTCTATCCGATTGTTGAGGAAATTCCTGTGATGCTCCCTGACGACCTGCGCAACCGAAGTGAAGACGTCGACTTCCTCACAAAATACAAAGATCGACTGCCGGAAAAAATTGTAAAGACAGGCAAGCCTACCCATCTGGATTAAGCCCAGCAGAAAAGAACTATAGCATGCCGATAAAAATTAGATCTAGGCCGAGAAGAAAAACAAACTCGAATAAGATTCCTCAACTAATATCTTCGTCGGCAAAGATCGGAAGGAATGTAAAGATCTGGAACTACACGTACATCGGAGCAGGCAGCGAAATCGGAGACAACAGCAAAATCGGGTCTCTCGCGCACATCGATTACGACGTGAAGATCGGAAAGAACTGCAAAATCGAAGGCCTCGCCTATCTTCCGCCTAAATCCAGAGTCGGCGACGGTGTGTTCATCGGGCCCTCTGCTGTTCTAACAAATGACCCATATCCCTTGTCGGACAAGATGATCGGAGTGACAGTTGAAGACGGTGCTGTAATCTGCGCAGGAGCAGTGATTAAAGCAGGAGTCATTGTGGGACGAAACAGCGTAGTGGGAATGGGCGCTGTGGTTACAAAAGACGTGCCTCGGGAAGCGGTTGTAACTGGATGCCCGGCGCATGTAATCTATACCCGCAAAGAGTACGAAAGGAAAAGACTAGCGTGGAACAGATCATGATAACAAACGGTACTCGTTCTTTCTAATTCGAATGCAAAGAAAGGAAACATGATTCGCGAGTGCATTAAGCGTGCCCGGACTGAAAGCAAGTTTATCTTTTCGCGGAGTCAGCTTTGAAGATGATCATATGAATTGACGACGCCTGAGCCCTCTTGATCGTTGGACTTACTGTAGTTGTAATAGTCGTTGTGATTACAGTTCGTGTCATGACAGGGCGAGGCTGGAGCAATTTATCCAAGAAACCTAAAACTGAACCTTGAGCAGAAAAGTGATGATCGTATCCACTAGGTTTGAGCTCCGAGTTTTACTCAAGCCCCAACAGGGGGTACATTCCAATGGCCTGCAGTGAAGACAGTATATTCTCACTGTTTCAGGCCTCTCCGCTCAATTGGCAGAGTTTCTTGACGCAACGGATTGATAGCCTTATTGTGAGGATTCTATTGGCTTCTGCACAATGTAGTTTCTGACAAACGCATTTGTCAGCCCAATAAAAACTCCGAGCCAAATCAGCACTAAAATGCCTGAGAGCAGCGCCTTGACTATGCTGTTCAGAAAAAACGAGTGGAAAAGAGAAAGCGGTATAATAAAGTGAAAGATGAGTACGGTTCCCACGAGAACCAGCAACCAGATCGCGGAAAGTATCCCGAGAATAGCTAACATCGGACTGCCGGAATCATTTTCCAATAACAATCACCCACGTCAGGACGGCAGTTATTCCAGCCAGCAGGGCAGTAAACGCTGCCAGCTTGAAAATCTCTTTGCCAATCTGTAATTCAGAAAGCGGCTTTGTAGCCGTGATCAATCTGACCAAAGTCACCGGAGCTTTAGGATCCTTGGTCGCAACGATCCTCGAATCTTCCAGAACCGCCGTCGGTCGATTCTTGATTTTTCTGTGTTCTATAAGCCTCCTGACCGATGAGAGGAAGAAGAACGAGTTCATTATCGCAGGCAAGATCGCAATCACGGCCACGACCTCGACGCCGCCGGTTATCGCAAGCGCGCCGTATGCCGCTCCGAGGGCCAGGGCGCCCGAGTCGCCCGGAAATATTTTCGAAGGGTAGCGATGAAAATAGTAAAACGCGAACGTTGCGGCCAGAACTGGAACCATTAGAAGAAAAGTCCCCGGATTTCCTTTGCCGAGAGCCACTCTCAGCCCGATTGCAAATCCGACTGGTACGAGCGCGATCAAGGTAAAACCGCTCGCTACCCCGTTCAGGACGTCGATTGTGTTGATCGTGTTGCTCGTAACGGGAATTGCAACTATTACGAGAAGCGGATAGATTAGCGGAATGTTCGTCGGAACCGAATAAAGCGGAAGATAGAAGTGGGGATTGAACACGTGAGCGTTGGGCACGAGATATTGGATCGCAATAATCGGCAGTCCTCCAGCTAGAAGTAATGCAGTTTTGACGTATCCACTCAGCGTGTGAAAATCATCGACGATTCCGATAATTCCGCAAATTAGTGTAACCAGAAGGAGAGCAAGCGCCGCGTAGCTCCCGTTTATCACAAACAGCGCGAGCTCGCCGAGCGCTATCGCACCTACTATTGCAGGGCCTGCGGGCCGAGGAATTTGGGGTTTGTTTGCCTTGAAATAGTCCATCACGGTCATGTTCTTTGACTTGAGGTACCCGATCAGCCAGAAAGTTCCGAAGAAACAGGTGAGAAAAGAAATTCCTCCGAGGAGTAACGCCTTCAGCAGGAAGAATTCAATATCGAACAAAGCTGCAAGTAGGCCATTAAATGAAAAGTTCTTTTAAGAAAATACTCGTAATCGGCAAGCCAATTATCAGTTTAAATATAGAAGCTTGACGAAGGTTTCTTGAATAAATTTTGAGGATTGCTGATCTAAAGGGCGAACAAAGCCGAGTGGACGTCGAGGGGGAAATCGTCGAAAAAGGCGAGCCTCGATCTGTGAATTTGAGAGCTGGCGGAAGCTCTGACGTTGCAGACTGCACAATTCGCGATGATTCCGGTTCCATAAAGATGACGCTCTGGGGAGAGCAGATTAACGCCGTGGACGTCGGCGATAAGGTGAGGATCGAAAACGGTTACACCAAAGCCTTCCGCGGAGAAATTCAGCTGAACATCGGAAGGTACGGCAAACTAGTCAAGGTCACAATGTAGCCGCGCGCAAAGAGTCTAAAAGCGTGGCCATGTAGTTTATTTCTGTACCGATCTGAGATTTAGAGCGCGGCTCACAATTCTAAAATAGCCTGCGCTCTCCATCATTATCTCATGGTAAAGAAATACTCTCTCCCCGATCTTCCTTACAAGTATGATGCTCTAGAGCCTCACATTTCACAGGAAATAATGAAGCTCCACCACGATAAGCACCACCTCGCTTACGTAAATGGTGCAAACGCCGCCCTTGACAAGCTCGACAACGGTCGCAAAAACAGCTGGCAGGGCGTGGACATAAAGGCTGTTGAAAGAGATCTTAGCTTCAACCTCGCGGGTCACGTTTTGCACTCGGTCTTCTGGCCAAACATGAAAAGCGGAGGTGGAGGCAGTCCCGGCGGAAAGCTTGCAGACTCGATCAAAGAGGACTTTGGTTCATTCGATGCTTTTAAGGCTCAATTTGGCGCGGCAGCCAAAGCAGTCGAAGGCTCGGGATGGGGACTACTCGTTTACGATCCGACAAGCGACCAACTGATCACGATGCAATCTGAAAAGCACAACTTGCTCGCGAGCCAGACTTCAGTTCCGTTGCTCGTTTGCGATGTCTGGGAACACGCGTACTATTTGCAGTACAAGAACGACAGAGGTTCGTACGTGGATGCTTGGTGGAACGTCGTAAACTGGGAAGACGTAGACAAACGTCTCGAAAAAGCAAGGCAGTAGCTATCCTAACTTTATCCAAAATTACAAGTGAACCTGTTGTCTTACGACAACAGCGCTTGTAATCTCATCTTTGAAATACCGCGAAAGTCCATTCTGCTCTAGGGATGCTGCTGAATGGATTTCGAGTAGGAGGACGGCTATTGCACGACGCACAGATAAACCAGAGTCGATTTAAGAATAGAAACCGTTTGGGTATCGTTGCGAACATTCTTACGATTGCGAAGACCGGCGCTTTGAAAACGCACCTGATGTACAAGGCCAATTTGAGCTACACAATGCTGCGTGATTACTTGAAATTTCTGCGAGACAGTGAACTACTCGAAGAGTCGCACTACCCAGATCAAAAAGTGACCCTTTACAAGACCACTGAAAAGGATTTGAGATTTCTCGCAAGCTATCTTGAGCTGAAGGATCTTGCCACCCCCTGGCAGACAAGATGTCATCTGTAGCTTCTGGCGATCTTGCGAAGGCAATCCCAAGCTCGAGTCAACCGGACATGGATCAAATCCTTCGCTAGCCCGTCGTTGGCACGTACATTTTCAAAAAATCGAGTGCTCGCGCCTTACTATCTCTTTCCAAAGAACCGGAAGCTCCGCCATGTGCTCTTGCACTATCGACTCGACATCGCTTTGGAGCTTCGAGTTTTGGGCTGAAAATAGCTCCACGTTCACCGCCTGGGGCTGGCTAATCGGCTTGCCGATTTCGGAAACGATGTAGCAGTATATCTGCTCAATTTCAGGATACTCCTTCTGAATTGCCGAAACGATCTTATTTGCAGCAATGTTGTAGATTTTTCCTGTGTGGT
>JASHSF010000179.1 GCA_030036955.1 Nitrososphaerales archaeon | reverse complement strand
TCACCGCGGCTAACGTTCGCCACGTCGTGGTCGTCGCACGTAACGTAAACGAAATGTTCGAGAAGCTTGCTCTCCCTTGAGAGCTGCTGTGTAATCCGACATCCTGCGCTACCTACCCCTATTACCGTTACTTTGTTTCCATACCCGGGGCTTGAGAGTGGAAAATCGTCGAGTTTTAGGTTCATCAGCAATTGCTTGGGTCTACGAACCTTACAATGGCTTTTTTTTTAATTATTAAGCTACGAGTACTTTCAACCCATTGTCAACTACAGTTGCCTAAATCTTGAACAAAGCATTCGTTGTCCAGTGAGACTCTCAGAGTAGATGGGGTTGCAGAATCAACCACTACTTTCAAAATTTTTCCCATATGTCTAGTCGTTTCTTGAGATAGATTATCTTTAGAAATTTTGAGAACGCACGGCTTGTAAGCAAAATTTCTTCCGATCAGTGCTCCATTGCCCACCTCATCAACAAGCATGTCGCCTCGCCAGCCTATCCACTTCTGATTATTTTGAAGGGCGATTTGCTTTGCGAAAATCGTCATCCGCGAGCTCCGCTCCTTTGCAACGTCAGAGCGTATCTGCTCGTTCATCGTCGCGGCTTTTGTTCCTTCACGAGCTCCGAATCTCGAGAGATTGACAACGTCGGGCTTCGAGATCTCTAGCATGTTCAAAGATTCCTCAAAGTCAGATTCAGTCTCTCCAGGAAAGCCTACGATTACGTCCGTGCTCAAAGTTAGATTCGGGATTTCGGATCGGAATGAATCAACGGTCGAGAAATAGTCTTCGACGGAATAACCCCTTTGCATGCATTTCAGGATGAAATTGCTTCCAGATTGGACTGGGAGGTGTAGAAACTTGAACACTTTGCTCTGCTTGAACGCTGCTATTGTTTCGCCGAGCATCCGTCTCGTGAGCAAGGGGTTCATCATCCCAACACGTATTTTGAACTCTCCTCGAATCTCGCAAGCCTGTTTCAAAAGTCCTGCCAAGTTCGACTTTGTGTCTCTTCCATATGCTGAATTATCGGTGGATGTCAGCCAAATCTCGCTAGCCCCGTCGGCGACGAGCCTTCGAACCTCATTTAGAATTTCTTCCTCAGGATAACTGAAAACGGTTCCCTTAACGAGCTTGACCTGACAAAACGTGCAACTGCTCAAACACCCTGAAGCAATTTCGACGATGCCAATAGTTCTGTTCTTGCGAACTCTTGGCAATCCGACCTTTACGAAATGCGAATCCTGAAGTGAAATCAACTGAGAGCCACTGAGAGTCGAATTTATTGCTGGGACAACCTGATCGAGGCTGTTCGGCGCGACCAAGCTCACGTGCGGATCTAGAGCTAGGATCTTTTGGGGTTCGGCTTTAGCCAGACAACCCACTACGACGAGTTTCTTCGTTCGATCCTGGGAGAGCTGACGAATTCTGCTGAACATCCTTTGTTCGGTGACGGTTTTAACGCTACAAGTTACTAGCACGGAAATATCGGCGTCATTTTCATCATCAGAAACCTCGTAGCCAGCTCGACTGATCAGCCCCGTTAGAATCTCAGTGTCGGCGAAACTTGCCGAGCAGCCGTGCCCCTCGATAAACACGCGTTTGCCCGGTTCCATCGATGCTTCTTGCATTTGGTAGATTGTCAAGCTCTCGGATTATCGCATTAAATCATTTGTTGCAGAACGAGAGAATTGCAAGTGGTCTCACGACGCTCAAATAGCTTGCGATGATTCAGTTAAACGAAATTTGATGAGCTCGAAAGCAGCAAACCAGGTGCTCGTGATTGAAGAGGCATCACTAGAAATTGTACCGCCAGAGCTGAGGCATAGCAGAGAAGTTGCAGGAGTGCGCAGTAAATTCGGCGTTAGACCAGAGCTCCAGATCTTGGACCGAAATTTTCATTCACGGGCTATGACATCATTGAAAGGCGACTCCCAAAAGCGAGGCCGACCCGACGTCGTCCACTTCGCGCTTCTGGACGCAACCTCGACTCCCCTGTTCAGAAAGGACAAAGTACTTATTATGATCCACACCATCCACAACGATACCATTGAACTGGAGAGCGGCACCAGGCCTCCGAGAACTCTCCAAAGGTTCTGCGGCGTCATGGCAAAGATACTTTCAGGTTCATCTGGACAGGAAGAATCGAAGTTATTCAGTTTCAAAAGAAATCAAACCTTTGATGAATTGTTGCAGACACTTGAAATCGAATCGTGCATTGGATTGACCAAGAAAAGCATGCTTGCAACCTTGAGTGATGAAGCTGCACTTGCAATTTCGGAGAATAAACGAACGGCTTGGATTGTAGGAGGCTTTCCGCGTGGAAACTTTTTGCCGAAGGTAGAGATGCATTGCAACAAGCTGATTTCGATTTCTGAGCTTTCCTTGCCAGCCCATGTTGTCACGGCGAGACTGTGCTACGAGATCGAGAAAAATTTAGAGAAATCCTCTTAGTTCTCGTAGTCTTGTATAGTCAAAAGATGACTTTTGACTCAGGTCCCCCTGCGAGATCAAATATATTCTGTTATCCGCCGCGGGATGGCTGAGCACTGGCTGATTGATTCTCACTCATTTGAGATCGCTTCTCCTCGAGCTCTTTCTTCCTTGCCGCTTCCAGCTCCTCTTTTTGTTCGACAGCGAGTCTGCCAAAGGCGTCGTAAAAAACTCCAAGAAGGTACCCAAATACAACAGCAGCTGGAAAACAAGCTATGGTTGCTAAGTACGGAATGAACACTGGAGAACATTGGTAGGGTATGTACGCCGGTCCGACAATCAGAGCGACAACGTAAACGGGAATCGCCCAAACCTCACCTTTCCTTTTGGAATCGCGGCCCGGAAGCTTGAGATAAAGTGCTCCGAATCCTACTGCAAGAATTTCTGCCAGAACGAAACCGGTGAGGCCATTCACCATTGGATAGTAGACCAAGTCAAATGAAAAAATCGTACTGGCCGACTGATTTGTCTCGCCCAAAGTCGCGAGCCGATTGTGGATGTATCCTAACTGAGATGAGCTGCATGCTGCGAGAGTGCCCAAGTGCAAGATCCCGATTAGGAATCCGAATATCAAGCCAGCGGCGAGTCCTCCCTTGGCCGCTTGCGACAATCTCCCCAATGCAAAACAATGAAGACTTGAGATTTGTATGAAACTCTTTCTCGCACCGAGATCCTGAGATTTCTGTAGTATCAAAGAATCGATGCGAGCGAATTTACATTCACAACGCTTATTTCGATACCAACTATTGCAATTATGGGATAATCTTGTTAGCACTCGCTATTGATCCTGTGTCTTTTTTCTTCGACAGTCTGGACTACGCTCTGCTGTCACTTTTGGCTGCAGTGATTACCCTGATTGTTTCTTATCTGATTTTGAAAGTTCTAGTGTCGATAGTCAAACACGATCTGCTTCGCCGCAGGGTGCCAACTGCGCTGGTCGGGATGATTACGACAGTACTTGGTGGTATGTTCTGGTACTTTGTGATCATGGCCATACTCTCGAACTTGCCAGGGTACAACGAGATGGTACTCGGCATGGGAATAATCTTCGCGTTTTTTGTCCTTGCGATAGGTCTAGCTCTTTCGGGAGTGCTTAAGGAACTTGTATCCGGCGCATTCCTCGTAACTGACAAAGATTTTGGAGCTGGTTTTCGAGTCAAGGCCGGAGGCGTCGAAGGAGTCGTTGAATCCGTAGATATTCGAAAGAGCAGGATAAGGGACGTAACCGGTAACTTGCACATCGTTCCGAACTCTAACGTGGAGCCAACTGAATGGATCGTATACGACAGACCAAATCCAAGCACTCGTCTCGGCGGCGAGTAATAGCATACGACACTCTCGTGAATAATTTCTGTAGGATCTAGATTCGCTGATCGCTTATTTCAACGAGGATGTGTCTCGTCGATTATCTTAAAGGTTGGATTTTTCAAGTGGTTCTTAATCGCGACGTTTAGTAAAATGGAAGTCAGTCCCTCGATATCTCTAGCGACTTCGAGTGATCCAACGTAGAGTGGTCTAAGATTCTTTATCCTCTCGATGAGTTGGGCACACGCATCGTATGTTGTCTTCTTGTTCGTAGCGACGAGTACATCGCCTTCGATAATCGAATTCTTGTAAAGAAAGGCCGCCGGGACTGTTTGAAAAGCTGCCGCAACTTGGACCGTTTCAGGTAGCAAAGACTGTATTTGCTCTGAAATTGATCGCCCGCTTCCCGCTTGGAATTCTTTGTCTTTTTTTTCAAGAAACGCGGCGGCGGATATGAATATCTGGTTTCCGCGAAAAGAGCTCGCGAGAGATCGAACTGTTTCCACTGCGACTTCGAACGGAACCGTCGCAACAATCGTGTTGACTTTGGAGACCATCTCACTATTTTCGGCCGGAATCAGCCTTTCTTTTAGCTCTTGCCCTCGTTCAGATTTTTCATTCAGAATCTCTTCGACGATGGCAACGGCTTTGTCCTTCGATCTCGATCCCACCATAACCTCAAAGGAGTCGGCCAGATGTACGCATAGACCCTTTCCAAGGGTTCCGGTTCCACCGAGCAATCCAATAGTTTGCATTTTTGATGACTAATCAGAAGCCCGGCTCAGGATTAATTTTTTCTTAATCGCTTTTCGATCTTGGTACCGCACACGATGCACTCAGCTCTCTGCTTGGAATATTTTTTTCCGCATGCGGGACAAAAGAAAACCCATTCGGTTGCTTTGCTAATCCCATTGGTCATCAAAGGCCGAGCCTTGATGCCAAGACGAGACGCAACGTTTTCAACCGCAAAATCGTCGGAAAGTAATATCGGCTCGTTTCCTTCTTCAGCAATATTTAGGCATAGAGCGAGCACACTGATATCGGCAACGGACATCGTGTTGTCACCCGTTCTGCGGGCCGCTTCCTTCACGGCTTTCAAATTTGCAGGCGTTCCCTGGAGTACGTTTATTTTGGATAGGGCGATCAGAGACCTCGTCCGCTCGTTGGAAACCTCGCTTATTACATCCGGAGTCGTAACTAAATTTTCGCTCGTATTGATGTATGGCACACCGGCGTAAAACGCAGTTGTGTCCAGGACAAGATACTGAGTGGTCAAAGCGAACTCAAAAATCGCTATACATTAGAAAATCATGGATGGAGTCGGATGAGACAGAACATGCAAAAGAGAGTCGCCAATCTTCATTGTGCTAGTGCAAAAAATACTATCAATACACATCTGCGTGCGGCGAGCATAGAAAACCCGAACCCAGTCGATTGCTTAACAATTGTCCGTGCTTCCTATTTACACCTTTTCAAACTTTTCATTTTCTAGTACATGAGAATCCTATCAGTTGAAAGCCAGATTTTTGAGTTGTCTAAAAGATCCCGCTTGGTCAAATCGGACAAATACTGCGTCCTTTTCGTGCTTGTCAAAAGTTACGTAAGTATTTGGATCCAAGTTGAACTCTTCTTGACCGTCTATTACTAGATGTAAAGCGTAAGATGCCGTCAGGCGAGTTGGACTCTGCAAACTTTTGACCACCTTGGGGAACAAGTTGATCGATCCTACTGGAGTAATCAGCAACGAGTCGAGAGAACCATCCAGGAAAGGACCTCCAAAAGAATAGGAATGACCGGTTGAACCAGTGGGAGTAGACAAAAGAATGCCATCCATCCTCTGCGAAAAAACACTTCCGCCGTCGAAGTCAATGGTAAACATTGGAGTGTGAGCTATTGTCTGCCTCAGGGCTAATACCTCATTCAATGCGGGCGGTAAGTGGGTGTTACCAATAACTGATCTTATTCGGCTGCGCCTTTCCAGAACGATGTCGTCTTCTAAGATCCTGTCAATCGCCCCTGGCACCTGATCGGGTTTTATTTCCGCAAGGATGCCTCTTCCCCCTACGTTAACACAAAGATAAGGAGTCGTGCTGTCAAGGCCCCGAAGCAGCTTTAGAATCGTTCCGTCTCCCGAAACCGTGATTATAAGATCTGCTCTCTTGCCCACCTCCTTCAGAGTGGTTGAGTGGTCAACATTCTTCAGATGAAGATTGGGGAAACTCCTGACGGCGATCCCCCGCTGGAGTAAAGATGCCGCGACGTCCTTTGCCACTTCTCTGGCCTCGCCATAGCCTTCTTTGGAAACGACTGCGACTCGCGAAAGTTTCAGATTAATTTCCCGGCCCCGTTATTGGGTGAAAGTAATTTCGCTCTAAAAATTGTTTTTGCGTGGCGTCTTTATGATTAAGGTTAAATATAGTTCTAGCCAATTTGCCTCATTTCTTTCGCGGTACGTTCGATTATGAGCAAACCAGTTGATTTAGGCAGTCTGAAAGAGGGATCATACGTCATAATAGATGGCGAGCCCAGCCGAATCGTCGAATACGACAAAAGCAAACCCGGCAAGCATGGGGCAGCAAAAGCGAGGATAGTTGGCATTGGCGTATTTGACGGCGTGAAAAGAAGCCTAGTTTCGCCCGTGTCGACCAATGTTGAAGTTCCCCTTATCGAGAAGAAGTCGGGTCAGATCGTTTCCTCAACTCCCAGTTCCGTGCAATTGATGGATCTTGAAACGTTTGAGACAATCGACCTACCCATGCCAATAGATCAGGATATCAAGTCAAAACTCGCATCCGGTGCTGAGGTCGAATATTGGCAGGCAATGGGCCGAACGAAGATAGTCCGCGTCAAAAATGCTTGAAAGTGTCAAGTAATCAGAACTTGAAGAAGCCTTTCTTCTTGTTATTCTCGTCTTCTATTTCTTTGAAGCGTTTCAGCAACTCCCTTTGCTGATCCGTTAATTTGGACGGAGTTTCGATTTTTATTCGGACAAGTTGATTTCCCCGGGTTGAGCTCCCAATTGTCGGCATCCCCTTCCCCTTTAGTTTCAAGACTGTTTCGGGCTGTGTGCCAGCCGGGACCGTAACCTGAACCGGGCGCCCGTCTATTGTCGGAACAGAAATTGTAGTTCCCAGAATCGCGTCAGCGAAGCTGACATTAGCATCGCAGTAAAGATCTTTATCGCGACGGGTGAATGTGTCGTTAGGGAGGATTCTGCAGACGACGTACAAATCGCCAGAAGGCGCGCCAGTATCGCCCGCGTCTCCCTCGCTGCGAAGTCTAAGCGAGGATTCGTTTTCAATTCCTGCAGGAACCTTTACAGATATTTTTCTTGTCTTTTGCATGACGCCCCGGCCCTTGCAGTCTCTGCACGGGTTGTCCAGGACTTGACCTCTTCCCCTGCATGCCCTGCAGGTTTCGACGCGGACAAATTGAGCGAACCCAGATGAACTGACTCGCTGCACTTGCCCGCGCCCACCGCATTCGGTACAAACTCTCGGATTGCTTCCGGGCCGCGCGCCAGTTCCTTTGCATGTTTGGCACCTTTCTGTTCGCGGCACGTCAATTTCTGTAGTAAGACCGCTCGCTGCTTGTTCGAGAGTGAGGTCCAGATCGTAGCGGAGATCGGAGCCTCTTCGGATACCCCTCCCGCTCCCGGTCATGTTCCCGAAGAACATGTCGAAAATGTTGCCGGAAAATCCGAATCCTCCGAACCCAAGATCTCTCAGAATCTCGTCGAAATTGGTAGATCTGAATATGTCCTCGGCGGAATATCTCCCTTGTATTCCTTCGTGCCCGAACCTGTCGTACTGCGCGCGCTTTGCGTCATCTGAGAGAACAGCATAAGCTTCTGAGACTTCCTTGAATTTTTCTTCGGCACCAGGCGACTTGTTGCGGTCTGGATGGTACTGCATTGCAAGCTTCCGGTAGGAAGCCTTGATCTGATCCTTCGTTGCGTCCTTCGGTACGCCAAGTACCTCGTAGTAATCCCGTTTCTCAGAAGTCGAAGACATTACGATTTCGCTCAGCTTTTCCTTGTGCTATCGTCTACCTTGTATTCCGCATCCACCACTCGCTGTCCCTCGGCACCTTGCTGCGGAGGAGCTTCTGCTGAATTTGGCTGAGCTCCAGGGGGAGCCTGGGCAGCGGCCGCCTGCTGGTACGCGACTGTTCCAACCTCTTTCAGCACGTTTGACAATGCCTCAGATTTTTGTTTGATCACTTCAAAATCTGTTCCAGCTAGAGCATCCTTCAGCTCCTTGGTGGCCACGTCGAGCTTCGAAATGAGCTCAGCCGGGATCTTGTCTTTCAAGTCTGCTTTTGTCTTCTCTACAGTGTACACTAAGCTGTCCGCCTGGTTTCTAATTTCGGCCTCTTCTCTCTTCTTCTTGTCAGCTTCTGCAAACTGTTCGGCTTCTTTAACCATGCGGTCCTTTTCTTTGTCAGAAAGTTTCGTAGAAGCCGTTATTGTGATTCCGGTTTGTTTTCCTGTGGCGAGATCCTTTGCGGAAACGTTGAGGATCCCGTTTGCATCAATGTCGAACGTCACTTCCACCTGTGGAACGCCTCTAGGTGCGGGAGGTATGCCTACCAGATTAAAATTGCCCAGCGACACATTGTCTTGGGCCATGGCTCTCTCGCCCTGCAGGACATGGATGGTAACGGATGTCTGAAGATCAGCTGCCGTCGTGAAAATTTGGCTCTTCTTGGTTGGAATCGTGGTATTTCTGTCGATGATCTTCGTGAGAACTCCTCCAAGAGTTTCGACTCCCAAAGACAATGGAGTCACGTCAAGTAACAGAATGTCAGTGACTTCGCCAGCAAGCACTGCTCCCTGGATCGAAGCACCCATGGCGACGCATTCCATTGGATCCACTCCTCTCTCTGCTGGTTTCCCCATTATCTTCTCGACAAAGTTTCGAACAATTGGCATCCTCGTTGGACCGCCGACGAGGATAATTTTGTCGACTTGGTTTGCCTCCAGCTTCGAATCCTGAATTGCCTGCATCATTGGATGGCGGCATCTCTCTATGATCGGCGTTACGAGCTCTTCGAGTTTTGCCTTCGAAAGGTTGACAGCGAGATTTTTCGGACCGCTCGCGTCGGAGGCTATGAACGGAAGATTGATTTCAGTCGTTGCAGTAGTTGATAGTTCAATCTTTGCCTTCTCTGCTGCCTCCCTCACTCTCTGCAGCGCAACCTTGTCGTTTCGAAGGTCAATCCCCGTCTGTGTTCTGAACGTTGAAATTACGTAATCGACCAAGACGTTGTCCATGTCGGTTCCACCGAGCTGCGTATCTCCACTCGTCGACTTTACCTCAAACAGTCCCCCGCCAAACTCCATTATGGTAACGTCGAGGGTACCGCCCCCAAGATCGAACACCATGATCCTTTGTTCCTTTCCAGCTTTGTCCAGACCGTATGCTAGGGACGCCGCGGTCGGTTCGTTGATTATCCGGACAACGTCGAGACCGGCGATGGAACCCGCGTCCTTCGTTGCTTGCCTCTGATTGTCGTTAAAATAAGCAGGGACAGTGATTACCGCCTTGGTAATTTTCTCCCCGAGAAAAGCTTCGGCGTCAGCTCGTATCTTCTGGAGGATGAAAGATGAGATCTGCTGCGGGGTGTATTTTTTCCCGTAGATATTCACCTCGTAATCGGTTCCCATTTTTCGCTTGATTGCCATGATTGTGCCATCGGGGTTCGAAACCGCTTGGCGCCTGGCGGGTTCTCCAACCAGCAGCTGACCCTCTCGCGTGAAAGCCACGTATGAGGGGAAAGCTTTTCCTCCAATGCTCGTTCCTTCGGCGCTTGGTACGATCGTGGGTCTTCCTCCCATCATGACGGCGGCAGCCGAATTGCTCGTTCCCAGATCTATTCCGATTATTTTGCTCAAATCTGATTCTACCTCAATCTTATCTTAATTCGAAACTCAAGAACCGATTTCGCTAGTTTGCGATCCGCTTTTGACAGAAATCTCTTCCTGACGCCCTAGCTCTTCTTGCTTTGCCCGCGCAACCTCAACCAGCGCGGCCTTTATCACTTTTCCTCTGTAGGTGTAACCATTCCTTACGATCGAGATTATTGTACCCTCTTTCTTGTCCGTTGCGTCCGAAAAGGCAACGGCTTCGTGGAATCTCGTATCCAAAGTTGCCTCATCTGGGATTTCGATTCGTCTCACGTCGTCGCTCTCCAGCAAAGAATCGAGTTTCGTAACAAGCATGTTTAGTCCCTCGGTGAGTGCGCTCGACTGCTTTCCCTCGTCAACTATGGATAAAGCACGCTCGAGATCTTCCTTTAGAGATATCATGGCTTCGATGTACTTCACGCTCGTTTCGTCTCTTGCGTCGGCGATTCTCTTTTCTGCTTGGCGCTGCGAGTTCACGAGATCTGCTTGCAGATAGAGAGTTCTCTTCGCAAGCTCGGCTGATTTCTTCGTTTCCGCTTGAAGCTTCTTCTCGAGAGATTTCTCCCGATCTGAAAGTTCTGGCTCCGATTCTGGCTCGGCCTCTTTTGCCTGCTCTTGTGTATCCTTTGTTAGATCTTTCGGTGGCGAGTTGAAATCAATTTCCGACATTGAGGAGACCAGTCCTTGAAAAGTTACGTTCCGAAGACAAAGTACAAGATGCCTCCGACTTATAAACTCATTTCTGATATGATTAGAATCGAGATCTTGAAAATCTCGAAAAAATGCTTGAGCGAACCAGATTCTAATTTAAGACAGTTTATCTGACAGAGCTCCCGACCCGATGATGCGTTCGATTTCGAACCGGAAGAGCCGTCTGAGCAAACGATGATGAGGCTTTCATATGACGTGCAGATGGGTCTTGATCTCGAATGAATTTTATCCAATAAATGAGGCCGACGCGACTGACGCTTGCTATGATCTTAAGAAGTAAGAGGGATTGTGTCTTCGTCGGCTTGCCGAGCATTCTGGTACTCTGTTCCAGATTTAATTCTTGGTTCGACCTCTAGCACGTCGAAAGGCCGTAAAGGATCCAGTATCACGCTGCTCAAATGTTTCGAGAGGTTGGGATAGACTTCATCATCACTTCCCATCACAAATTTTCTTATCGGCAACCCGCCCTGCGCTCCAATTTCCAAAGTGCAAGCCAAGCCCTCGTCAGAATCTCTGCCGCTACTCGGAGTGAGAGTGACGAACATGATCTTCCTATTGATGTTCTTGAAGCGTTTTGAAAGCTTAATCCTAACCAGCCGATTTGAGAACTCGCTTTCCAGGTCATTTGCCAATGTCGCCAATTGTTCGCCGGAGAGTTTCAAATCTG
>JASHSF010000178.1 GCA_030036955.1 Nitrososphaerales archaeon | reverse complement strand
GGAGCATTCTCAGTTACGACGAAGGCGTGGATGCAATGAAGACCGCAGTGCTAAGAGCGCTCGAAATCAACGATAACTTGGCAGAGGCACACAGCTTGATGTCTTACTTCGCGTGGGGGGTGGACGACTTCGAAACTGCAGAGAGAGAAGGCCGCAGAGCAATTGAGCTGAACCCCAATTTTCCTGAAGCGCACCAGAGCCTCGGAAGAGTGCTTCTGACGAAGGGATACCTCCAATCCGGTGTGAAGGAATTTGGAATTGCGCACTTGCTCGATCCGCTTTCTGCCCACTACATCAGATACTACGGCTTGTTCATGTCTTACATGGGAAGGGAAGCGGAAGCTCTCGAGCTATGGAACAAGAGCGTCAAGCTCGCGCCTTTTGAAATTCACATGGCACTCGCTGATTATTATCTCGGCAAGCGGGAGCTTGTAAAAGCGGATGAGCAAGTAAGAGTGCTGGAAAGGTTTTCTCCATCCGACTTTAATTCGCTAGTCATGCGAGGCTACATCTACGCTGCAAGCGGGGACAAAGAGTCAGTACAGGGAATCATCAAGAAGCTCGACGATTCTTTCCGGGGCGGCGCAACGCTCGAGCGCACGATAGGATACCTCTCATATTACTTTGGGGACATGGATGGTTTCTTTCGCTCGATGTTTCGAGCAGTTGACCAGCACGTTTTCGATTCGCCGAGAATTCGCTTTTGTCCGGCGTTTGAAAAAGCGAGAAAAGATCGCCGCTACCCCGAGCTGCTGAAGAGAAACGGGCTCGACGCGGAATTGAAGGAGCCGATTTGCTGACTCCAATTATTGCAAGATAGTGGAGCAATTTAGGAATGATTTGGGAAATTGGATAAATCCGTTATAACTCCGGTATTCGCGTGAGAATACGTTGAAAACAGAACAAGTTATGCTATTCAAAGACGCCGGTTATAGGCCGTGCTTGAGTTGCCAGGAGCACCCGAGATACCCTGGCATTCCAGCCGTTACGCTTCACGCAGAAGGCAAGTGCGTTATCTGCAACAAATAATATGATTACTCCTAGAACTATGGGCGAAACATAGGAGCGCTGCGCCCGTCGGTCCTTCAACAGCAAACACTGATGTAGCAATTTTTAATTTGTTATAGACGCCGAAAACTTTCATGCCGAAGAGATCCGCAAAGCGCAATGTGCATTCAGTGAAAAGACCTGCCTCGCTCTTTACTGGCCTGACAATTCTAGTTAATGATGTAGGGCGCTCAGTCGAGTATTATTCAAAAATTCCCGGGGTAAGTATAGCGGTTAGCACTCCAGAGTTTGCGATGCTAAAGCTCGGCAAGAAATCGAGGCTTGGGTTTCTAAAGTCGAAGACAAAGGGCTTCCACATGGAATTTGAAAGCTATGATCTCGACGGGCTCCATTCGAAATTGGAGAAAGTATCCCACGGGAAAATCTCAGTTCCAGCAAGTCGCCCGTGGGGCGAACGTTCCTTTATGGTCACAGACCCAGACGGTTACGAGATAGAGTTTGAGGATGGGGGTTCGAGCAGGTCCGCATAACCATCCAAAATCGCTGGGAGGTTCAAGTTCTGAGCGCGAAAAAGGAAGAAACAAACAAACCGGGGAAGGTAGACACTTTCAAGTACCCCCCATAAGCTAGATATATTTGCTCAATTTTCAGTTCGATCGACAATTACCGATTGAGATGGATTGGGCAAGCCTACACGAGCAAAACACTGCGGCTAACCGAAGATGGATCCTGTCCTTTCGGTCACGAAAATGATCCCGAAAAGGTTCTCACGATCAACTGCTGCGCCCTGCATAAATGGGCAGACAAGGAGCGGTTTGAGGAAAGGTTCCCGGATCTCCTGCTTCTGAATCAGTGAATTTATGCCGATTCTTTTTCATCTTCCCTCTCTTCAATGTCATCTGACTCGCGATCTTCTTCCTCCTCTTCCTCTTCTAATTCCGGCTCTTCGTCTTCAGCTTCTTCGACGGACTCGATGTCGTCCTCGGCATCAACCTCGCGCTCTTGATCTACAGCCGCTTCGTCGTCCTCCACTTCACTTGCCAAATTCAGCACGACCCTGGATCGACATTCAAATATGCGGAAATTTAAGATAGCTGGGAAGTTTGAAAACTTTAGCGCTTGGAGCGTAATCAAAGTTGGTTTCGGAAGACAAGGAAAGAGAAGAAGAACCTGAATTTGGCGAGCTTTTGCGTGAGCTAGATCGTGATAAGATTCACATAATAATCAGGGGGGAGACGAGAAGATTCTCAAAACCCACGACGCTCATTCAGGGCATACCTTCCGGTGAGCTCCCGAGAGTAACTCACGAACTCAAGAAGAAGCTTGCGACCGGCGGATCTTTCAAGGACGGCCAGATTATCCTGCAGGGCGACAAGAGGGAAGATGCGAGAGACGAGCTCGTGAAGCTCGGTTATTCCGCGGATCAGATTGAAGTGCTCTAATTTTTTAGAATCTGATTTTCTCCTTCCCCATTGCCTGTTCAATTGGCAAGAGTTCGAACAATTAAATGAGCGACGCTGTAGAGTACCGCGAGCTAAAGAGGTCGGACCTGGCGTCGTTTCAGAAGGTCGTGGTGCAGGGTCTTGGGGCGCTGGAACACGCTGCAGGATTGGAACAGCTTGCGATTACTCAATTCAAATCTCTAGAGAAACGCGGAACTTGGATCCTTTTCTCCCTTCTTCGATCTGTGGGGGATCGCATTGGTCTTGTTCCGTTCCAAATCTACGTAGGGGCAAACGGAAGCACGGTGCTCGGGACTGCTACGGTAATCCCTTTCAAGAACACCGGATACGTCCTGGGCGTCGCTACAGATTCAGCCGCCAGGGGTAGGGGTATTGCGACGAATCTCCTAGAGATGATCGAGCGCAGCGCACAAAAGAAAGGCATACCGTGGCTCGCCCTTGACGTCGAGGCAGAAAATGAAACAGCGATCAGGCTTTACAAAAAGCTCGGATATGCCGAAGCAGCTCGGTTTAGCTGGTATACTGGATCGAACTCTCCGCCATCGGATTCGAATAATGAGGCTAATGAAGTCCCCGAGTCGGAGATGAAAGAAGTGGCTTCTTGGGTGGCGAACAACCAGCTGCCCGATATTCACAAGGTGTTCCCGGCGACTCGGAACAGGTTTTCTCACCTGGAGATAATAGTTAGACCATCGAAGTCTCCCACCAAAACTTGGAAAGTGACTTCATCCGGGGAGATCGTTACTGTGGTCCGCAGCTCTTACCTTTCTTTATCCAAAACTGGTTACATTATTCCGGCTGCGTGGAATCCGAACCTCTCTGAGGAATCTGCTATTTCTTTGATCTCTCCAGTCACAGCATGGCTGAAATCGCTCGGGGCCGCTCAGATAGTGGTTGTGATATCAGAACCGGCCGGATCTTGGGCCACGGCTTTATCATCTTTAGATTTCAAAACCGCAGTATCCTCTATTCTAATGATCAAATCGATTTATTCAAGCGAGAAAATTCGTAGCAGTTCAAGTTGAAGGTTGAAGCCCGAAGGTTAGATGTTATTTGCAAATCAGCGAAACTCTCACTACCGAATTTCCAGGCTTGCGTGTGCTAGAGATAGAAATCACCAATCTGAAAATAAGAAAGAGCGATCCTCAGCTCGAAGAATTCAAGAGAAAGAAGCAAGCGGAAATCAGAGGAAGAATAAAATCGCTCGATGATGTAAAGAACCTTCCAATTTTCCGGGCTTACAGGGATTTTTATTGGAAGGTTGGTATAGATCCGACGAAGACGAGACCTGCAGGTGAAGCTCTAGTGAGGCGAATACTTCCAGGCAAAGACCTTCCGACGATTAACACGCTCGTAGATTCATACAACATCGCATCCGCGGAGAGCTTCGTTGCAATAGCCGCGTTCGATCTCTCAGTTGTCTCGAAAGATTCTCTCTTAATGAGAAGGGCTAGAGAAGGCGAGGCATTTCTCGGCATCGGAATGGACTCGCAAATCGAACTCTCTGGGATTGAAATTGTAATCGAAGATCAGACTAAAAGAGAGATCATCGCTGTTTACCCTTACCGGGACTCTGATGCCAGCAAGGTTACAGAGAACACAAAAGATGTTTTGTTGATGAGCTGCGGGGTACCAGGAATTCCTGATGAAGATCTGAACTTGGCAACGAATCTAACTCAGCGATATGTGGAGAGCTACTGCATTTAGAATATGATTTACCGAGTTTATTATTTGAAATAAGTTGGAAGATTCTTCGCGGTCAATTGACGATCCTTCCGCCGCGGATTATTGCCTTGCCGTCGACCGATACGTTTGCCCCGCGGAGAACGATCCAGGAATGGAACTCACCTTTGGTGTCGCCTCCAACCTCTTCGTTCGACCCAATCGCGAAGGAGATTGTTCCACTTTCGTAAATTTCAAAGAGAGGAGCTTTCCTGATTTTTTGGTTTAAGCCGATCGAAAAAAGAGCTGGTTTAATTTTATCTTCGCCAATCCTTTTGAGATCGCTTTCGAATTCACTCCCTCCTCTTTGGTAGCTGTGATCTTCGAGGCGCCCGGAATTGAACACCCACTTTGCGCCAACCCCGACTCCCCTTCCCGTCCCGAAGCGTATGAGTTGATTTGAGATTATTTTACCCTCGGCAAACTGCTCGTCGACAGACGTTAGTACCGAGCCGGATGGGACGGTCGAACCGTGCCCCGGCATCTCTGCGTTAGACTCGGCGGTGCCATCCCAGACGGAATACTTTCTGTTCTTCAGTCGGAGCTCGAGATTCGTACCGTTGGGGTGGGTAACAGTGAGCGCTTTACCTCCCTGCATCTTCTGCACCAAGTGATTGCCGAGGTTAGAAAGTTCTTTCGGATCCACAGTGCTGGCTTCATACAATTCCTTGAGCCATCCTTCGTAGTTGACGCCGTACTCTCGCGCGAGCTTTGGGGTTGCGCGAGTCAGCTCGACGCGTATCCAGCGAGTTTTCCTTTCTTTGGCAAGATTGAACCACTCGTCTTCGTAGGCGAGGAATTGCTTCCGTTCATCCTCCGGAATAGTCATCAGCCTAGTTCTGTCCGCAGGTCCGTAGAGGTAAACGTAGGCATCCACGGTCTGAGAGACTGCGCGATCCAGAGAGCTAAACGTTCCTAGGTTTTCAAACCAGTGGTTTTCGTAGGCGTACCAAAACGCTTTGTCGCTGTCGTAAGTGACGAGAGGATATGCACCGACGCGCCGCGCCTCGATGATAAAATAATCTACCCATGGTACGTTTCTCGTCCAGGCCTCAATCGCAACCGTTTCTCCTTTTTTCAGCTTGATGCAGTCAAGCAGGATTCTCCGCGCAAGGGGCGGGCCCCACAATGAAATCCGATCTTTCGGCATGTGCACTTTAGCCCAAAGCTTTGCAGATATTATGAAAGACTAATAGATAACTATTGACGCATAAGAGTTAAGCGCCGTGATGCATGAGCATGGTTTACACAACGATCAGAATTGATTCAGAGCTCCGCGACGAGCTCAAGAAAATTGGCCGAAAGGGTGAAACCTACAGCGACGTAATAAAGCGCCTCATCAGGGAAGCCAGCATCGCGAGCGGTAACACGGATGAGCGCACTAGAATATCTGCGCTGATGCCGAGTGATCTCGGATAAGTATGTATAATAAATATGGCAGCGGTGCATAATTATGCATAAGACAGCATAATATCGCATACTCAATATGCGTTCCCAGCTAATTCATAAATACGATACTGTGCTTACTAACTACTGTGTATTTGAAAATGAATTCGGAAACATTTCAAACTGAGCAGAATCGTGTGGATAAAAGCCACAAAGCTCAGATTCATTCGACGAGGAGCAAGGGAAAAATTCGGGTCTTTGTAAAGAGCTCTTTAACACTTGTTTCGTACAATGCTACTGGTTATCCTAGCTATATGCCCTCACCGCTTTTTCCGTTGTCTCCGCATGCTACCGCGAGCGGAAAAAGAGTTCTCGTTTACGAGATGCAGCTCGACGACGAGCAGAGAAAGGTAGTAAGAGACGCAACCGCTCTCGCAGGACGCCTCGGAATGGGCGTCGAAGTAACGGATCTCGGAAAGCAAGATATCTTCAAAAGATTCGCTTCGCGCCTCACATTTGGAAACGTTACTACACCGTCAATTGTCTTTTCGGGAAGAAGCGCCAGGCAGATTGGGCAAATTGAGCACGGCCTTGCTCGCCAGCAAGTTGTGAGGTCACTTACCTCAACCCAACAAGAAGAGGATTCAAATCGCTCGTCTAATTCGCGCGTCCGGTGCACTGTCATAGCGTAGCTTCTTGCGCTCAGATTCAACTTCTTTCCTTCTATCCTCGGAAATCTCTTTCGCGATCTGAGAAGCAGCTTTTCCTCCTGTACCGAACGCGTCAAGGAACGATAGTGCGCGTTCGGGAATTGTTTTTCCCTTTTCTACCGTAATTTCTTACACCGTCCATCTAATTTTAGCTTTGGTTATTGGAGTGCTGCATCGAAAACTTCCGCCAAAGCGAGTAGGGCATCGAGTACTATTCCTTTTCGGTCATTCTATAACTTTGCTTCTTTTCTCAAAAAGAATTCAAGGGACTTCGGCATACCGTCCAAACTTGAATTTTTTCGAAATAGCTCCCGGCTTATTCACGATGTAATACGAAATTACAGCGAAGGGCAATATGACAAGAAACGAAACGAGCAACCCAGCATCGACACCGATTAGCGGGAAAAAATAACGGATCGCTACGCTGTACGGTATAATACTCATCATTCCAGATATCATGAGCGATCTCGTCAGTGTTTTTGAAAAATCCATTCCCCGACTTTTGTATCCTATGCCAAGTGTTGAGCTGAATATTGCTGGAAATGCTGATGCCGCTCCTCCGAATATTGGTCCTCCCAAGTAGCTCAAGAGAACAGCGGCTGCTACAACCGATCCGCCTGCCAAGACTCGCGCAAAATATTCTCTTGCCGTTCGTTTGACTTTTTGCCCGGGCGCATTCGAGATTTTAAGCAGCCTGAAGAGTACATAGACCACGGCTGAAATAATCAGGCATAGAGAAATCGAGACCAGAAAATTTTGCAGGTTCGATAGTATTACTAGCGTTACGAGGCCAAACCAAATCGCAATGGAGATTGAATAAGCAGCAACGAATCCAAATTTTTTGCTCGCGAGGGCTGCGTAGCAGAGGAGAAAAGCGCATGTGATGCTAAAGGACAGGGGAAATACCGTAGTTGCTTTGAAGGCAACCGCAGATGATTGATTGACTGAGATGAAGAAGAATGAAATCGCGGAGATCGAAGGGAGGCCGCCGAGGAAACCGCCTTTCCCGCTGCCGCTCTTTTCTGCGATGAAAGTGATGAATGCAATCCATCCGCCGCCGAATGTGAATGAAAGAATTAAACGCAGCATTATGGTGGTATCTAGATTCAGCATTCTTTGAAGATCCTCATTCATTTGCTTTTTAACTAGGGCAATCTGGCACTCAAATTGAGAGCGTTTTGAAACACCTGAATTGCGAGCTAATGAAGTTGTTCGGCTATACTGAGTATTGTTCAATTGATTGATGGGGAGTTTGAACAACGATAAGAGTACAATCCAGTCTATCAATCAATCGTCCAGCGACAGAAATCTGGAATTTCATGTTCGATCTGAAGAGCGTTCCGAAATGGGATCCTGGAGTGGTAGAGGCTAGACAAGTCAACGAAGGACCCTTAGAAAGAGTCGGAACGAGAATCCAGACTCTCGGTAAGGGCGGCGTAGATCGAGGAACCGTGGAAATTGCAGAGTTCGAATTAGGACGTAAACTAGGTTTGAGGTTCTTAGTACCCGAAAAAAGCCGAGTCAAACAAGCGAGGCTCACCTATACTTCTGAGCCAATGGAAAGCGACGAAACAGTTTTGTCTCGCTAGATCGAAATTGAATTGAAGGGTTTTTCAAAGCTGCTTCAACCACTGGTATCCTCGAGGGTGGAAAAAGACAGCAAAAAGGAAGCTGCAAACATAGAAGCCTTGTTTCGCTCTAAAGCTTAGACTTTCTATTCGCGAACCCTGTACTTCGTATGGAAGTAAAGGAGCGGGGCAGTTCAGTATTTTTGTTTTCCGAGATCTTTCCGCATCTCCTCAGCGAGGAGTGTCCACATTCCCGCGTCGTCCGTCCTGAGCTCTTTTGCCATCTCGGCAATCCTTACGGTTGAAGGAGGTTTGCCGTAATTCACTTGGAGGCCAATGAAATCCAGTCTCGACTTTTGCTTGCCTCTTGCGACAATCTGGTACCAGAACTGCGAGTGTATGTTGGGTCCGCCGACGTGCGTATTGGTCCACGCCAGACGCTCCGGATTGAGTCGAACGAGCCTCTTCTTTGTTACCGGACCGTCCTTCCCCGTGACAGTGTCGGTGAGTATTAACGTATCATCGTTGATGTGTTTGATCTTTCTCGTTCCTTTCTTGCCCATCTTCGCCCAGTCGTCGGACTTATAATCAGTGCACCAATCGAACGCAATCTTTGCAGGGAAATCGAAGGGCTGATTGAAGCCGTAGTGTATCGAATACGAATCCATGGATAGAAAACTCGATTTGAGGACTTTAAGAGAATTGCTCGCACCAATCGGGAATATTTCTTGGAAAAACTTTCAAGTACGTAACAGTTTATTTTCTGATATCTCATTCCATCGGAAAGATTCTACTTGACAACGAATTGGCTTGTAGCAGCAGGCCCCGCTTCCAATGGAATATCACACGAACTTGCGAGAAACCTCGATGCAAAGCTCTTGGAATTCGAGATTACCGAATACTCCGATGGGGAGAGCAAGATCAGGTGTTCCCATAAAGTCAGAGATCAGAATATCGCCCTGGTTCAAAGCCTCTACCCGCCGCAAAGCAAGCACTTGATGCAGCTCCTGTTCGTTGCTCACAAGCTGAGTGAAGAAGGCGCCAAAGTTGACGCCGTAGTTCCATACCTGGCGTACGCCAGGCAAGATAAAGAGTTTCTGAGAGGCGAAGTCGTGTCAATTGCAGCAGTTGGGAAGCTATTTCGAGCAGTCGGCATACGGCGACTTATTACGATCAATATTCACAGCCCAGAGGGGCTGGGTCTCCTTTCTTTTCCGTCTTACAGCTGCTCCGCGATTCCGACAATGGCGGAGTACATTTGTTCAAATTTTCACCTTAGCAATCCCATTGCAGTGTCGCCGGATTTTGGATCGTCTGAGAGGGTCGAAGCGTTCGCGCAGGTCATGAAATCTGACTATGCCGTTTTCAAAAAGCACCGGGACAGGCATACTGGAGCTGTAACAATTGAAGAGCAAAACCTGAACCTATCGGGGCGGGACGCGATCATCGTCGACGACTCGATTTCGGGCGGCGGGACAATAGTGAAAATGACGGAGCTTCTCAAAAAATACGGAGCACGGAGAGTAATTGTAACCTGCGTTCACGCTCTCCTGGCCGCTGGGGTGCCGGAGAAAATATTCAAGTCAGGAGTAGATGAAATCGTAGCTTCGAACACCGTTCCGTCGAAATATAGTAAAGTAGATGTTTCTCCAATCATTTCTTCGTACTATCGTTAGCAAGTGCGTGACTTAGTGTTGACAATCAAACGAGAAGAGCTGGAAGTAGCTTCCGAATCTTTCAATATTTACGTTCGCAGGTTGTCGAATGATTCAGGATCAGAGAAAAAATCACCGCTTCTACTGATCCACGGGGCGAGGGTGCCCGGCATCGGATCGTTTGACTTGCAGGATGTTGAAGGTGGATCGCTTGCGAGCGATCTCGCAAGGGAGCTAGGATGTAGCGTGTATATCATGGATGTTCGGGGGTACGGAAATTCCACGAGACCAGAAGAAATGGACGAGCCTCCGAGCAATAATTCTCCGCTTGTTAGATCATCGGAAGCAGCTAGAGACATTGGTGCTGTCGTCGATGAAATCATCAGGAGAGAAAAGTCCACCAGCGTATCGCTGTTCGGATGGGCAACTGGCGGGCAGTGGGCCGGTTACTACACAGCTCTCCACTCAAACAAAGTAGATTGTCTGATAACGCACAATTCCCTTTACGGAGTATACTCCGAACATCCATCCCTGGGGCAGGGCTCGGATATGGAAGATTCGGAACACAGCGGTCAATTCAATTTCAAAAAATACGGCGCGTACAGCTTCAACACGAGAGAATCACTGTTCACAGGCTGGGATAGAAGCATTCCGATCGAAGACAAGACAAAGTGGAGAGATCCAAGGATCGCAGACGCTTATTCAAACGCCGCACTTGCAAGTGATCCTACGAGCTATTCAAGAACTCCTCAGAGTTTCAGGGCACCGCTCGGGTGTCTGGAAGACAGTTTTTACCTGGCAACTGGACGCCAGCTCTGGGACGCGTCGCTGATTTTTTCAAAAGTGCTGATTATCAGATCTGAAAGAGATTTTTGGTCGAGACCGCAAGACCCTGAAATGATAACAAAGCACCTGGTACATTCTAAACAGGTTAGGTCGGTCACGCTTGCTGATGCTACTCACTTTGCGCACCTTGATAGACCTGAGCATGGGAGAAACCAGCTGATCGAAGAGATATGTCAGTTCGTTTCAGAAGATTGAAAAAATATGGGACTGAAAACTATCAAACGCAGCTGGACTGACAGAAATGCTCGTAGAAGTGTCTACAGGATTCTCGAAAGCAATGTACTCTGTTCGATGTCTACGATAACAGGACAAAGCAAACCTCACATCAACATCGGGTACTTTGCCTATACAAAGAAAGGCACTCTAGAGCTATTCTATCTCTCTTATCCTAATTCCCACCATTCAAAAAATCTGCTCAGAAATTCCTCGATGGGCATAGCGGTGTATGGCTCAAACCAAGAGTGGGGAGGACACGATAGAGGGGTGCAACTCCTCGGCACGTGCCAAGAAGCTAAGGGAATCCTCTCGAAGAAAGCTGAATCTGTCTACGGCGCTCGCTTCCGCAAGTATAGAGAGTGGCGCCTGAAATTCAAAGGCGGAAAAACGAGATTTGAGTACAGGTTTTACCGTTTCGCTCCAAAGTTGCTGATGTTCCTTGATGAAGGCGAAGAAGAATATCGAGATTCTTTGGTCGTTGTTCCTATAAAATGAGCAAGAACTATGTCAAAGTTATCGCGTTATCTATAATATTAATCGCTAGTGCCGTGTAATAGGTCACTTTGTTCACTTACAACAGTGAAAGGGCTGGCGATTTCCTTAGGTTACAGAAAGAGTAAAGGTGACAGAAGACTGGACTCCATCAGTCCCTGTTGCTACTATGGTCGGATAATAGGTTCCCACACCAATCGAAGATGGTGTGCTGATGGTTATCGGATCGGCAACTCCTGAAATGCTATCGTTTATGGGATTAACTGTAGCAGTTAACACACTTCCAGAGTGAGTCATTAGTGAAAGAGTTACATTTTGAGGAGCTCCCGATATCGTTGCAGTTATTGTTACTGAGCCTCCCCGTGCTACGGTGCCAGAATTGGAGCTGAGAGTCAACTTGACAGAAGGGATGAAGTTTAAGCTAATTGTTGCGCCACTGCCAGTGACCGCAATATAATTTGGATTGGTCGTAGTGGAGAACTCCAGAGTCACAGGCCCACTGGTAATCCATGACTGGAACTTCCATCCGGTCGGTGCAGACGCCCCGATTTTAATGAGCGCAGTTGCGTTACGCCAGCCTGTTTTTGGGAAAGCAGTAAATCCGCTAGGACATGCAATGTTGCTGCAAGTGTAGCTAAATGTCAAATTGTATTGATGGAAGTATTCAAGATTCAAGTTTGTTCCGCTTAATGTGCCCACTGGTCTGCTAGTGATCCACCTGTCCGAGACGTTGGAACCGCTCAAAGGATTTGGAGAGACCATGTAATTCGTGTCAATCCAACCTGGGTAATGCGTCGGCGCGGTAGGTAATGTAAAAGCGGGTAATGCTACGCTGAAGTTGTAAGCGTAAAAGCTTGGATTCGACGGAGTCGCGCTGCCATCAGATGTGTAGAAAGATATGGAAGGGTCGTCGAACTGCTGATGATAGTAATAAACCACAACTGACGAGTTTCCCCCGCTGCCGAAGGTGACGGCATTGCATGTCTTTAGGCACCACCGTACGCTAGCGTTTGATCCGCTGGACATTCCGGAGACCTTTATCTGAGTGTACTCATCTGGCTTGATCAAAAGGACGCTGCTGTTTGCAATCGCGGCAATCTGATTTCGCCCCTCTTGAATGTATGCAACCGTAAAGTTATTGGTTCTGGAGATAGGCGTGCTTGATGGTTTCACAGCCTTAAGAGATATTGACACGTTAACCTGCCGTAAAGACTGAATTCTCTGGATCAAAGCTTTGTTGTACGCCATCAGTGTGAAGGCATCTGTTTCTGCGTTGGTGCTGTTGTCGTGTTTGGCGCCGTATCCTGTCTTTATCCCTACGCTAGGTATCAAATTATTCCAGAGCTCACTTTGCATTGCGGAGAGGGTTTGATTCGAACTAATGTTGAAGCTTAGAACCTGCGCGGCGAAAAGAATCGCCGCAATTTTGTAATCGGAATAACCCGTAGTGTCGTTGCTAACTGAGTCATGGATACCTTTCGCTGTGGCATTCCACATGCCAAGCGCGTGCTGAAAGTCTTCGTGTGAGCCAGTAATGTTTCCACTGATGAAATTGTTGAGACAATGGATTATCAGAGTATTTGCGTAGTTCTGATAGGCTAAAGTTTGAGTCGAGTTGTGGATTTCATCATCCACAACATAACTTGAAGTATTAACTATGACGTAATCGTTGTTGTTCAGAATCTGAGAGCTGTTGAGAGGAACGCCCCAAAAAACTTGATAGAAATTTCCTGCTGGAAGGTCGTATTTTTGGTTATATTGCTGAATCGTATTGTTGATAATAGAAGAGTAACTTCTGTTGGACGAGGAAAGCACCGCGTTATTCCAAAGTGCCCAAGTAACTAGCTGATTGTCATTGTTTATCCAAAACGTGTCGTTGTAGAGGTGGCCTCCATACGAAGTGCCACCTTCGTTTGATTCGTGTACCAGACCAACTGTAGGATCGTAAGTTGAGAGTAGAATCTTTGCCAATTCAGTATAGTTTTTCACATTGGGAGGAGGCGTGTAGATCGTTGTGGATGTACTGTCGCTTGCACGCGCGGTCGTGAATCGCGAACCGGGGAGAGTAGGAATTGCAACCGGTAAAATCATGAATAGAATTAGGATACCCGCCAAAAAGTTCGCATAGCGAGTACCGGGCACAGAACAATTCTCTAGAGAGCCAGTTTATTAGAATTCGGATTCTGAACCCTAATTTTCGTGACTGTAATTTCTCAAATACAGTAAAGTAAAGAAGTGGGGGATGGTATTGCCCAGTCTGGTATGAACGGCGCGTCGAATTGTAGCTGAAATCGTTATGTAGCAGGTTCCTCAGAGTTCTGGCATGTCGAAGTTAGCCGTACTTGTTTCGCTCGCATTCTTGATGATCCTTTTTGCAATTCCTAACACTTTTTCGGTCGCATCGTCGCCCGCAATAAGACCGTCCGCTACCACAAGCACCAACTGGAGCGGCTATGCCGTAATCGGTCCGTCTGGCT
>JASHSF010000177.1 GCA_030036955.1 Nitrososphaerales archaeon | reverse complement strand
TCGATTACCACCGGCGTGAACCCGGGCAAACATGGAATATACTACTTCCACAATTTTTCATCTTCTCCTCCCACTTTAACAAACTCAACTAACACGTCGACTCCCAGAGTCTGGGATTATCTCGAAGCTTTGAATGGCAGGTCAGTAGTCGTCAACGTTCCCGTGACTTATCCAGTGCGTGAGATTTCAGGTTGTATGGTAGCTGGGATCCCTCCATGGTATTATGACGAAAGATCCGTTTATCCCGAAGATCTACTCGCGAAATTGAGGAGCGTCGATTACGAAGTTGAAACACCGATGGGCAGGAGCCTCGAGAGACAACCGGAAGCCTTAGTTGATCGCCTTCTTGCGACGGAAAAAAAGAGGGTTGATGTGTTCCTCCGCTTGCTTGAAAGCAACGAGTGGTCATTTGGCATGGTTGTTCTCACAGCACTCGATCGGCTTCAACACAAACTGCTGGGGAAAGGCGAACGCGAAAGTGAGGCGGTGAAACGAGGCTACCATGGTATCGATGGACTGGTTGGAGAAATAGTTGATTCGCTCGGGGCGAATGTCAATATTCTTGTCGTTTCAGATCATGGTTTCAACCCAAGACCGGTGGCATTTTATCCGAATGCTTGGCTCTATGAGCAAGGTTTGCTGAAGAGAAAGTCGTCAAATCGCTATCGCATTTCTATAATGTTGCATGACTTGCTCGATGGGCACCTGCTCTGGTTACCGCAGAAGATGACCAAAAGGTATTAAGGGGGGAGCGTGGTCGCACGCTCCATCGATGGAGTAGATCTTGTAAAGTCGCGCGCATTCGTCCCAGGCACGGATGGGCTAATTGTCGTTAAATCAAAAGAGGACGAGAAGTCAATCGTTTCAGGTCTCTCGGAACTCAAGGACGACATGGGAAGGAAAATTTGTAGAATTTATACGAGAGATCAGGTATTCGAAGGTGACAAACTCGATTCTGCCCCTGAATTGCTTATCGTTCCTCGAGAAGACGTCAATATTAGAACAGATCCATTCAGTCATGCAATCGTCTCCACCAGCGGAGGTTTCCCAAAGGCCAATCACGGGCCGGAAGGAATATTTTTTGCTAGTGGGCCCAGCATCAGAAAATCTGAGAGCTTGGATATTTGCTTGGAAGATGTTGCGCCTACATCGCTTTCATTGATGGGCATAAAACCGTCAAATTTAATGGATGGGCACATTATTCAAGAAATCATGCTCGAGCCAAATTCGTCCGACTCCCTCTTGCAGGCAAACGTTGGGATCAGCAATCGAGTCTACGCATTTTCAGCCGAGGATCAAAAACTCGTTATGGATAATCTTAGGCGGCTTGGCTATACTTAAAAAGAATTGAAAGAAGGAGATTGGCCAGTACTCGACTAGTGAGAGATTTTTCTAGATAAAAGCAATTACCTGAAAGCCTTAACATAAAACCCAACACAAGATCGTTCGTTATGATTTCCTCCTCTTTCATTGTTGCGCTAGTTACTCTCCTGCTCAGCGTTCCCGTACTTGCACTATCCTACTATTGGTGCTTCGAGCTAGCAGCTTCGCTCAAGTATCCAAGGGACCTCGAAAGTCATAGTGTTCGTTTGCTTAATTTCCCAAAAGTTTCGATACTCATTTCAACATTTAATGAGAAATTCGTGATAGAAAAATCACTAGAAGCTATGAAACACCTGGATTACCCGAAGAGCAACATCCAGGTCATAGTTGCCGACGATTCCACTGATTACACAGTTCAGTTAATAGATGACGGAGTGAACGAATTGAAACGCTCCGGTATCGATGCAATCGTGTCGAGGAGACCCACAAGAGAAAATTTCAAGTGCGGCGCCCTAAACAAAGCCATGAATTACGCGACAGGAGATTATGTATTGCTTCTGGACGCTGATTCAATAGTGCCTCCAGACATACTTAGCAAGGGAATCGAAGCTATGGAGTCCCACTCCAATGCGTCTTTCGTATCATTTCGGTACGGACATTATAACAGAGATTACAACTTGGTTACCAGGTTGTTTGCGCTTGCGCAAGACTTTGCGGACACGACATCCAAGATGGGAGCTTATCTCGTGAACGCTCCATTCTCATTTCAGGGTGGATTCACCCTTGTTAGGGCGAAGGACCTAAGAGACGTTGGACTGTGGACCAACGGGAGAATAGCTGATGATACTGACATTTCGATAAAACTGTACTTGAAGGGAAAGCGCGGCATTTACTTGAGCAACGTGAGTATCATGAGTGAAGATCCATCCACCCTCGAGGCATGGAAGAAGCAGGTTGCTCGAACCTCTCAGGGATGGTGGAGGTGCATCGCAAAATACTGGAAGCAGATCATTGTTTCTCGGAGCATCTCAATTCGAAGAAAGTTCGGTATTTTTTTGATGCTCGCGGCCAGTTTTTCCAGTCTTAGTTGGATGCTCGTTACATTTTTGTCCGCGTTTGCCATAGCACTTAATATAATTTCGCCTGCGAACTCTATTTTCAACAACCAAATTTTCATTGCGGCTCTTGCAATTCCCTACGCAGTCTCCCTTCTCTCAGCAGCATGGGCCCTCAAGGTTCAAGATATCATGACACTGCGCAATTTGATGCTTATTCCTGTCCTGAGCTACGCAGAAATCAGCATGGTAACACTTTCCTCGCTAGGTTTTTTTTATGGCGTATTCGATCGAACTGGGTTCTTTCACTACAGAACACCAAAGTCCGGATCTGAAAAGGATACGACGAAGTCGCAATACTTCCGAGGCCTTGCGAATGACCGGAATGCGATAATCGAAGGGGCACTATCTGTCAGTGGGATTGTTCTGGGTTTCTTCGTGCTGTTACACGGTCTGTGGTTTCTGTCCCTTTCTATGATTGGATTTGCATTGTGCACTCTGAAGTCAATGAACTTGACAAGATATTTTAGAAGCACCCCGCTCGAAACTGCGGAAAAGACCGCGCCAGAAATTATTCATTGAGCGAACACGCATACCGCTTAGGATTAAGTACCGTTAGCAATAATGTACCAGACGCCGTTCGGTGAAGCCTTTCCGTTCGACATGAGCTGCACGCTTGCGTACTCCGAGGCGAGTGACAAGGAAGTGCCTGCCTCGATATGATCGCCCGACTTCGCGTCGACGCTAACCGATCCAGAGGAAATGTTCTTGATAAATACGATCTGACCCGTTGCACTGTTAGCTGATGGGAGGGTTACCGTCATACTCGCAGTTCCAGCGAGAACCGCGAAATCGGAAGCAAGCATCTGGTAAGTTGGCCCTGTTGGCGAGACGACTTTTGCGGCGATGCTTCCACACACTCTGAGCGTGGTTCCAGGGTTCAAAGCCCCTCCTATTCCAACGTGGCCGCATTTGTTCACCGATATGGCAGGTGTCTTCGTGGAACAATGTTGAAGATAGAAATTGCCATCAGGGATGCAGGAGGCGTTCTTACTTCCGGAGACTCCGACGTTCCAGTTGATCGAAGTGCAATCCCCGTTTGCAAATTGCATATACGAACTCCTATCGCTGCATGCAACAGCAGAACCATTCTTCAGTATCGCAATTTTCGGAGAAGTGCTAGTGGAGCTGCTAACAACGTCAATTGGAGTAGAAGGTGTGGAAATACCAATTCCGAGCCAGCCGTACTCGTTCACTACGGCCAACGCAGTTCCGCAGTGGTTTTGCCACTGCTGGAGATCTGAGAACCCGCAAGCAAGCGAGCCGTTTCTGGCTACAATTGGTATGCCTCCCGCAGAGTTGGCTACTCCAAATAGGCCGATTCCAGTCGTATAACAAGTGCGACCTTTGACGCCATATTTGCCATTTCCGCATACACCAACATTGTGGGAGCATCCCGAGACGCCGATTCCGCAGCAGGAGAATCCGCTAACGCCGGTTCCAGTTTCAATATTGGAGCTTCCCGTGACGCCAGATTTGCCCCGCCCGCAGACACCGACTCCAGAAGAAGAACATCCCGAAACACCGCTTCCACATCCAGAGTTTTTTCCAGCGATGATCGAATTGAACTCACTTGAAGAGCCAACCACGTCAAGCGGAGCTGACGGTGTCCTTGTCCCAATTCCAAACCAACCGCACTTGTTTACGACATCCACAATGCAGCAACCTCTCTGCCACTGTTGTAGGTTCGCGCCTTGAGAACTCTTGCCTCTCGCAACAAGCGGTACGGCGCACGCATCGCAGGCTAGTCCTCTAACTCCTACTCCCTTCGCCGCCGTCGCTCTTCCGCAAACGCCGTGGCCCGTGCATGTTGTAGCTTTACCTAGAACCCCTATTCCGCGAGCCCCAGTAGCTGTTCCATCAACCGCGACTCCGCAAGCAGCGCTAGTGCAGGCTACTACTGGAGCACCATACGAAGATGCAGATGACCGCGGAATAATACTCGCATTTGAAAGAGTACTTCCTATTCCGATCGCAGCTGAAGCGAGAGCTGCTTTTTTGATAAAATTTCTCCTATTCGCAGATTCAATAGTAGACTCTGGACATACAGCGCCCGTATTGTTCGGAGCTTCCCCTTGGTTTTGCATTTTTGACTCATTGCAAAAAGATGCAACTAATTAAAGCTTCGAAACTTGTGCGAGTCTTCTTTCAACAAACCATTACAGGAAAATGGGATTCTGCAGAGACCACTACTTGAGAAATGAGAGCGATTTTCAAAGCTGGGGTCTATACCCAAATATGCAAGAGTGTCGCGAGAAAGACAGTAACGAAGCTCGATAAATTGTATTTGGTTAGACTGCGCTGGCCAAAATATACCAAACTCCGCTCCCGCCAGCAAGTAACGTTAGGCTATCGTATTGTGCAGTAAGTGGCTTTGAACTAGCACCTTCGATAGTGTCAGTCCCCTGCCGCGACACCGTCACCTTATGGCTTGAGGAATCGATCTTCTTCACGTGAGTTATCATACCCTTGTTGGTTGCAGGCGGTAGGGTTATCCTGATCGAGCTCGAACTGGCGTCCGCCAGAACAGCGAAATCAGTAATTCCCATTGTGTAATTGGCGCTCTCCGTTCTAGTCCCGACGCTCACGCCTCCGTTTACCTGAAGAGTCGTATTCGGCGTGGTTGTCCCGATACCTACGAGCCCGCATTTGTTGGCGACTATCCTCGGTTTGCAAAGTGTGTCTAAGAAAAATTGTCCGTTTACTAGACCGTGGGTGTTGCCGGAGCCTCCTACGCCCAGCTGCCAGCTCGAAGAACAAACCCCGCAACCGTTCTGGAGTTGGATTGATGCAGTTTTGTTTGAACGTCCCCCAAAATTTTGGAAAGTCCCTACGACTGGGTTGTTTGTCGTAGCATACAAGGCGGTTCCACAGAGCGATTTCGCATAAACACCGGTGCCGTCAAACGAGTTTCCAAAAACTCCACTACAGTGTGAAGAACAACCCTTTACACCTGGGCCGCACGCCGAACAACCAAACACACCAGTCCCCGCGCTTGATCTTCCCACGACACCTGCGCTGCCCCCTGCTCCGACCAATGCCGGGGTACAAAAGTGGCACGTGCAGGGAAAAGGATGAGTATTGCTCACACAAAGAGTAGGTCCGCAGCTGACGCACCTGTTGAGAACGGCGCTTGAAGTTTTCCCGCAGGCGCCTGTGATATCCGACTTTCCATCAAAGACCGCAACATTGCCAGCAACGTTAGTGCACGCCGAGTCGGTAGTGACGGGAGTCGAGGCCGAACTAGCAGAGGACTCTGGCAAAACAGAAAGAGATCTTCCTACCAGTGTTCCGCCCACCCCTGCGGCTATGGTTGCCATCGTTGCCTTGCGAATAAAGCACCTTCTATTCGCAGATTCAATAGTTGATTCTGGACATACAGCGCCCGTATTGTTCGGAGCCTCTCCTTCCATTTGCATTTTCGTCCCTTTATGCGAAAAGCTCTTGACTAATAAGCTTTCAAGACGTTATCGAGGTTAATTCCAATGGTCTTTGCTTGTTCTGACACTTTAAGTATCAGTTGTCATTGCTTTCAGTGCTCTAATAATAGGTATAGGGGTCAATTTTTCAAAGGCGGGTGGGTCCCGAGTGAAAAGAGGCTATTTCTTCCATCTGAGAGGCCCGAAAATCCTTGCCCGCACGCCGAAAATAAACCTCGGTCTCAGTGGATATCGCAATGTTGTATCATACTGAAAAGAGTGGTACGCAGGGATACAGGCAGGGATTATGGCATAAGGCGAAGCCATGTATCGTAATTAGATACAGTAAGAATATCCAGTTCCGAGATATTCTGTGATATAGTTCCAATCCGGTCTTGGAATCCGGACCTCGAAACTGATCTTGGGATTCACCCGGTCACTCATGATCTGTTTGATCTTGGCGGGTATTTTCACGGGTCTCTTGGTTTCCTCTGCCGCACAGTCCTTTCCCGGAAACTGGAGCGCATCAGCCTCGACCGCGTCCTCTATGAGTCCAAGCTTTATCTTGAGCTGCAACTCTAGCACGTACAGGCAAGGACAGCTTATCACGTGCAGCGCGACGAACCCTGGTGGTCAGAGCTATTCCCCAGAAAGCGGGGCATTCGTAGTCATTACTGCGTCGCCCGCCTCTGACATTGCAAGCGTAAGCCCGGCTGTTTCCGGTTCTTCTGGTCAAGGGGTTTGTTACTGGGAAGGCTCTCAAACAAACGATTCGCCAACTCCTGCCCAGTGTTCGTACAACAGTGCAGGGCAGAACGTCGGGGGAGTTACTTTTACGATTTCCCAAAGCGCAACGGGAATCATCCAGTTCTCTGCGCTTGATTACGTGAACGGTACTCCGCAGAGTCTAGGTCAGATCAATTTCGGAGCATGCGTACCGGGAATTGAAAGCTCAAGGGGAAACACATGCCAGATTCTGGTTTCCCCCGTCACCTTGGTAACCAC
>JASHSF010000176.1 GCA_030036955.1 Nitrososphaerales archaeon | reverse complement strand
CCACCATGGAAGAGAGATCAAGACCATTGGAGACGCATTTTTGACCGAGTTTCCGAGTGCATTGGACGCTACGCGGTGCGCTTACGACATTCAGCGGGCAACTCGAGAGTTCAACTTCTCACTTGAGGATGACAAGAGAATCCATCTTAGAGTTGGAGTCCACCTCGGCGACGTCATTGAATCAAAAGACGGGGATATCTCGGGGGACGCGGTAAATGTCGCGTCGAGAATAGAACCTCTTGCTGAACATGGAGGCGTTTGCCTTACGCGCCAAGTATTCGATCATATTGAAAACAAATTCGACCTGCCTCTCGAAAGCATTGGGTACAAATCGCTAAAGAATGTTAGAGCACAAATTGAAGTATACAGAATGGTGATGCCGTGGGAGCAGCAACAAAAACTGACGGAAGGAATGAAATCTGCCAAGTCGGAAACGGAAGGATCTGTCCTTGACCCGCTGAGAATCGCCGTTCTTCCATTTTTAAGTTTGAGTCCAGATCCAAACGACGAGTACTTTGCCGACGGTATCACCGAAGAGCTCATCACAAGGATTTCGTTGGTTGCAGGGGTTGAAGTCATCGCGCGCACCTCCTCAATGACCTACAAGAAAAAAGACAAGAAGATATCCGAGGTCGCAAAAGAACTGAAGATCGGGACCCTTGTGGAAGGTAGCGTAAGGAAGGCTGGTAACAGAATTAGGGTCACGGCCCAGCTAATTAACGCAAGAACTGAGGCTCATCTCTGGGCTGACAATTACGACCGAGATCTGAACGACATATTCGAGGTGCAAAGCTCCGTGGCAGAAAACGTCGCGAACGCCCTAAAGGTCAGGCTCCTGGACGACGGGAGAACCCGATTAGAGAAGCGAGGTCCCAAAAATCCTGAGGTCTACGAGGATTACCTCAAGGGACTTTACTTTGCGCACAAGTTCGATGAAGAGAACAATAGGAAGTCTATACGTCATCTAGAAAGAGCCGTTGAACTGGAGCCGGGCTACCCACAGGCGATGGCGGTTCTGGGAGCACAGTATGTCTACATGGGATGGGCAGGCTATGATCCGATGGAAGAGACTATCAAAAAGGGCAAACAACTAATCATTAGGGCGCTGCAGATTGACGAACAGATTCCAGAGGGGCACTTTGCCATGGGTCAATTAGGTCACTTCCTAGAACGAAACTGGCCTATGGCGGAGAGGGAATACAAACGGGCGCTAGAACTCAACCCGAACTTTTCCGAAGTGCACTGCTTGTACGCCCAGTTCCTCGCTTCTCTTGGACGGACCGAGGAGGCAATGGCGGAGATAAGAAAAGCGCTGGATTTAGATCCTCTTTCGCCACTCGTCCATGAATTTGCAGGCACTATTTTTTCTCGCGCTGGGCTGCATCCAGAGGCTCTCAGACATTTCCAGACAGTAAACCAAATGGACCCTAACATGGGCCACGGTGGTCTGGGGTTCGCTCTTTTGCAAATGGGAAGAAACGAAGATGCAGTCAAGGAACTCGAGAAGGCATTGGAGATCGGACGATCATCTTCCGACAGAGGAGATCTTGGGTACGCCTATGCCATAACAGGAAGAAAAGAAGACGCACTTAGGATGGCTCTGGAGATAAAGGCGACCTCAAAGAAGGGCGGCGCCAGTAGAGCCCTGGCATCCATTTACGCGGGCCTGGGCGAAAAAGATAAGGCCCTGGACTGGCTCGAAAAAGCCTATGACGAGCAAGTTTTAGGGCCTGGCTTCCAAGTAAGCATTACCTTGTCGAGTTTGAGGGATGAGCCAAGATTCAAGAAACTCGTCAAGAAGATGGGCATTCCGAAATGAGCCAAGAAGTTGATTCCTGAAAAAAGCTCAAGCGATGGTAAGCCAGTCGAAGCCATTAGGCAGTCTCCTTCTCGATACGTCTAATCGGGGACAGCGACATGACCGCTCGGTAGATCACGTACGCTGCTGCCAAACTCAAGATCACATCCAGCGGCGCGTATGCAAAGGTCAGGTCGTTGATGGTTGATACGATGAAAAGAAGAAAGGCCAGCCCTATCACTTTCACGTGTCTTCTCAAGATTCTGTCAGGAGTCCTTCGAGAGCCGATAATCACAGCGACGGTCGAATATCCGAATATGATCGATAACGTTGAGAGACCCACATCAGGTAGAATAGAAAGAGCAGGGGAGTTGAGAAAGGCTGAGACCCAGGATGGCGGGCTCGGCAGAGAGAGGAGAAGGATCTCAAAGAAAACAAAGGCGATGAGCCCGTACAACAATGGGTAGGCGATCAGTCTCGCTTGCTTCCATCGAAGCGTATTCCTGTGAAAAAAGTCCGTTTCGAGCGTAACGAGGATTGTGCTGTCGACAAAGGCGAAAGCTACGGCGATCAAAACTACGAGAGTGATAGTGCTCAGAAGTGGCCCGAACGATGCAGTCGTTAGGGGCGGGAGGTCCGTCAAATCGCTTATGACTGCTACCACGATAACTGCCGTAATCCAGATTGCACGATCGCGATAAACTCGATTCACGAAGGCCCTGCCCATTTCGATTGCTCTAAACACAGAGAGGACGAAAATAACCTCAACGACGAGAAAAGCTAATTCGTGTATTAAGGAAAAGATATCAATGGACATGTGGAACAACCTCCATTCCTGTGCTCGACACTGAAAATCGAAAATAACCATGTAGGGGTGGGAGACCGAGCATCTTCTTCACGCGAAACAGCGGCGTGATTGCGAGACCTTCTTCGTACAATCGCATCTCGATCACCCCATCGAAGAGCTGTTCCATTGTAGTGATTACATTCTGAGCGTGCATGCCTTCCTCCGCTAGAGCAAACGTGACGCAATCCTGTTGCTTCAGATCAGATAGCAATTGCGACCAATAGTTGTACATTGATTCTACCGAATTCAGAACCAATAGAGGCGAAAGAACATCAGTTGCAATTCTAACGCGTCGTTCTTTGTTGTTGTGGGCGGCTTGCTTGATGTTGACTGAAATCGATGTGGGATCTCTCAGATTCAGAGGAATGTTGGAACCAGAACTGGCTATCCATTCAGGAACGCGTTCCGTGCTTATGCCGACCCCTTTCATGTCCCTCAACACGTCGGAAACGGGTCGGTGCGTCGCGTAGAGGCAGTAGTCTCCTTGAATTAATCCTGATCTAATGAACCAATAACATAGCGCTTCCTTGCCAATTCCGGGAGGACCTTCGACGAGTATCGCGGATCTGTCTGGATAACCATCGCTACCCAGTAAATTGTCTAGCGAGGGAACTCCGGTAGAGGCCAATTACGACCCGGAGCTTCCTTTTTCCGTGATGGCGTGAGTATCCATTTTATTGACTGGTACAAGCGACCTCGCCATAGTCATTGCAAACTTTTCTAGAACGAATTAAACCTTTGTTAAATTCACCTTCGAGAATTGCTTTCATGCCTAAGTAATCACCAATTCGAATAGAACGAGTGCATAGTTTTGACCGAGATTGTAAATTTTCAGAACCGTAGTAAACGAACCAAGATACTCTATTGCACTTCGAAAACCGAATAATACATTTTCTCATACTCTGCATTACTTGACCGAGGCTTTTAGAATTAGAAACTTGCACAAAGATCCATTCGACTGCTTCATATTTGCTGCCAAAGTCCTCCGAACAACATTCGTGACAGAGGATGACGATGCGAGCAGATTCATCGGTCCTAAAGAAACGATATCCTGGAAGAATCTCCGAAAGATTCTGAGTCAACTACCCAAAGGGAAACGGCAATCAATTACCTGAAAAGATGAGATCGGTCGTGCCGAGCGTGTCACAATTGATTTGTACGTATGCATAGAATAAGCATGCACATGATTAGCAAGCATATCTTTAGCCCGCAAAAGCAAGTTCCTCAGTGTTGGATCATTGTTGCTTCGAAAGACCATGTAACAAAAGCCGTGGCGGGAGGATTCCTTCAAGCGAACCACGGAAAGCGGGCGCCTCTTCAGAGAATGAAAATAGGCGATTTGGTCGTGTTCTACTCGCCGCGTCTAGAGTTCAACCGTGAGGCTATTTGCCGAAGGTTCACCGCTGTTGGAAGAATTTCAGACGATAAAGTCTATCAAGGTATTATGAGCGCTTCGTTTGCTCCCTACCGGCGCAACGTTCAGTTTCTGAAGTGTGAAGAAGTGCCTATCGAACCTCTGATCAATTCCTTAACATTCATCAAAGACAAGAAGAGATGGGGATATCCGTTCAGGCCTGGACTGCTTGAAATTTCCTCTGACGATTTTCTGAGGATAGCTGCCGCGATGAGTGTTGCAGTCAAGGAGCAGCTCATCGCTTGAGTCTGCAATGTCTGGCTTCAAGTTTCGCCACAATAGATCGGAAGAGAGCTTCGGCTTCTCCTTCTGGCAGGTGACCACCCTCTGGCAGGACACATGGCGGCACGAGTGGCTGTGCCTAACAGGTTCGGAAACGTGCTTGCCTTTAAGGAAATAAACAGAGAAGCACGCAATGTGATGATCCAAGCAAAAGATCACGTACAAAGCTTTGTACGTGTGTGATGTATTCCGACCAACCAATTTGTCTCGGGAAGTCAGGGCGACGGCCTGGGAATGGGACGACTCGTATCGGTGTCTCGGGAGAGATTGCTCTGCCCAAGTGTACTTGCGCCCTTAGGATTATTTCACTTCAACGACCATATCGATTTCAACAGCCCAGTTAAGCGGGATTGTCATGCCAACAGCGCATCGCGCGTGTTTTCCTGCATCACCAAAGACCTCCCTAAGCAGATCGCTACAGCCGTTGATGACCCCAGGCGTATTGTCGAATCCAGGTGCGACATTCACCATTCCGAAGACTTTCACGAACTGGGAGACATTATCAAGAGAGCCTGCGATGGTTTTTATGACTTGGAGGTTTTTGAGGGCGCACATCTTCGCTGCCGTGTAACCCTCATCCATTGTCAAGTCCTTCCCAACCTTTCCTTTCATTTCCTTACCGTCCCAGCTTGACACCTGACCCGAGGTGAAGATGATTTTCCCGACCTTCACGCCTTGGACGTACTTTCCGAGCTCCAAGTTCACCGGCTCAATCTTGTAGTTCATCGTCTGCAGTTTTGCTTCGTATGACATTTCTCTCAAGTTCAGAGGTATCGGTAAGGATGTATATACATTTGCGAACGATGTATACACATCTACCAAAACACCTTACGGCATGAACGCGTTAAAGATGTGAAAATCCAGTAAGGGGAGATGTAAGGTATATACATCAGATAGACAACTGCCTAGAAAATGGAAATAGATACTGTCCCACGCCCGTGCGTCTGCACCAGTGTTCGGCGGGCTGCGCGAGTCCTGACTCGGGCATATGATGCATCGCTCAAACCGTCTGGAATGAACATCACACAGCTCGCGGTGATGAGGGCTGTTCGTCGACACCCAGGAGAACCATTGTCTCATGTAGCTGAAAATCTCATGATGGACCGGACCTCGCTCTATCGTGAGCTCGCTTCCCTCCAGAGAAGGAAATGGGTCAGTCTCAAAGACGAGGGCGACGGTCGGTCTCGCAACGCCATCATTACAGAAAGGGGGTCTGCAGTGCTGGCGAAGGCAGACTCAGATTGGGCAAACATCCAAAGTGCAATCGTCGACCGCTTCGGTCGCACTGCCTGGAAAGCCTTTGTTGCAGAGTTACAGCGTCTGATTGAATGCTCGGACGCCGTGATGGCAAGCACCTTGCCAATTTTTGACTCGAGACGCTCATAATGGTTTGATGAGCTCGGTGTCGGGACATTAAGCTTGATGCATATACCTCTTTTATCTCAAACCTCCGAAAGATGTATATACATCAAAGCATACACAACGGTCGAATTCTTCCATTGGTTGGATCAAATGACGAGCTGACGGCGGTCAAGGAATGGTACAGATATAACTCCTACGTGAGAAAAAAATACTTGGATGTTTTGGAGAAACTGCCCGATGTCGAGGTGACACGCGACAGAGGCGCATCCTTTCCGACGATGATAGATATTGTAGCTCACACGCTCGACGCCTACATGAGCTGGCTCTACCGGTACGAAGGAAAACCGTGGGAACCATCAATGCGTCTGAGGGGCAAGGTTCGATCGGTCAGACAGTTAAGGGAGGAGGAAAAGAGAGTCGATTCCACTGTCCTTAACTTTGTAGAGACGTTGCAACCAGCGGATCTCGATAATGCATTTCAGACCTTCAATTACGGGCCTTTGTGGGAGGGGCACAAGTGGCAGATCACTCTCCGTCAGATGCTCTATCACTTAGTGGAGGAGGAACTACAGCACAGGGGCGAGATCAACGCATTGCTCTGGCAGATAGATGTTGACGCCCCCATATTTGACTGGAATGATTGGAAGCTGGAGCTCGGCGAGATTAAGCAGCTGCAATGAAACAGCTTCGTTTACTATCAAGACTACAACGCCGTAGTTTCATTTTTGGACA
>JASHSF010000175.1 GCA_030036955.1 Nitrososphaerales archaeon | reverse complement strand
AGGGAATTTTCGGTTCTTAGTTTTCTAGCAGCGAGAAGAGACTCGTAAACAAGGAGACCACATGCGATAATGGTTGCGTCGCTCCCTTCTTCAAGGAGGTTAGCTCTGCCCAGTGAAATGATTTCTCCCGCTTGCTCTCTGCTATAGATAACCGGGCAGTCGGGCCTAGCAATCCTCATGTAAAATGGACCCTCGGTCTTTGCAATGATTTCGACTAGTCGTCCAGTCGAACCGGCGTCGCAGGGCACAACGACTCTCATGTTTGGAATGACGCGCATCGTGGCAAGATCCTCCAATTCCTGGTGCGAAGCGCCATCTGGACCGGTACTCACGCCTGCATGGGAGGAAACTAGTTTCACATTAACCCATGGATAGGCTATCGCGTTTCTCATTTGGTCAACGCACTTTCCGGGCGCGAAAACTGCATAGGTACTTGCGAAGGCAATTTTTCCAGCCATTGCGAGTCCAGCTGCAACCGAAACCAAATTCTGCTCGGCAATGCCTACGTTGAAGAAACGCTCAGGAAACTTTGCTCCAAAAAGAGAGGTCTTTATCGAACCGGTGGTATCGGCTCCAACCACGACGATTTCTGGCAGCTCAGATCCGAGCTTTACGAGTTCCTGACCTAAAGCCTCTCGCATAGATCCCTTCTTCGGAATCTCGAGAATCCCTTTGATTTCTTCCGAGCTAAATACTTGAGCCAACTATCCCCCTCATTTCCTTGAATGCTTGTTCCGGATTCTTGCTCATAAAGATAGAATTGCCCGCAACCAGAACTGTTGCACCTTTTTCCTTGAGAAGCGATGCGTTACTCATATCGACTCCTCCGTCCACTTCAATCTCAACGTTCTGATTGTCCGAAAATAATTCTGATGCTTCTTGAACTTTAGGCACAACTTCGGGCATGAACTTTTGTCCTGAAAATCCAGGGTTAACAGTCATGACGAGCACCATTGATGGAGCTGCATCATGGAGATCAACCGAAGAAAGGGGGGTTGCAGGTTTGAAAGCAACACCGAGCTTTTTGCCCTTGCTTTCAACCTCATTGCGAATTATCTTTAGAGCACCTTCCCTTAGTGCTTCTGCATGAACAGTGACGTAATCAGCTCCCGCGTCCATGAAGCGTGATGCGAATTTTTCTGGCTCGCTAAGCATGAGGTGGCAGTCAATAACTGAATTAGCGTATGGCCGAATTGACTTTACAAGACCCGGTCCAAAAGTCAGGTTTGGAGCAAAAAGACCGTCCATGATGTCGATGTGCAACCAGTGAACTCCCCAGCTTTCAACCTTTTTCACTTCATCGATCATTCTACCGTGATCAGCTGATAGCATCGAGGGAGCTATAGTAACAGACCGATCCAATTTCGAATTTCCTTATTTCCAGTCCTTGACAATCGTCTCGACGGTCTTTTTGTCCGGAACCTTACCGTGGTACTCCGGTGACCACTCCATGAACTCTACTCCTTTACCTTTGGTGGTGTGCGCGATAATAACTGTCGGCTTGTGTCTTACTTCCTTTGCTCTTGCGAAAGCATTCAGAATTTGATCAAAATCGTATCCGTCCACTTCTATGACATTCCAGTTGAAAGCTTTCCATTTCGACGTAAGAGGTTCCACGGGCATTATCTGCTCTGTTAAGCCGTCCTGCTGGATTCCGTTCCTATCGACGATCGCACAAAGATTGTCGAGCGTATACTTCGAAGCACACATTGCAGCTTCCCAGATTTGGCCCTCCTGCATCTCGCCGTCGCCCATCATGACGTAGACCCGGTAGGCTTTGCCATCAATTTTTGCAGCTAGAGCCTGACCTATGCCAACCGATAGTCCGACGCCTTCGGATCCGGCGGCCATTTCAACGCCCGGAGTCTTTCTCGGATCTGGATGGCCTTGAAGGGGACTGTTTATCTTTCTCAAAAGTTTAAGCTGCTCAATGGGGATGTATCCTTGCTCAGCTAGAATGCTGTAGAGGAGCGGCGCTGCGTGTCCCTTTGACAAAATAAACCGGTCTCTATCCGGCCACTTTGGATTCTTTGGATCGTGGCGCATGACTACGTAGTAAAGTGCGACAAGAAGCTCAACTGCGGAGAGCGAACCTCCAGGGTGCCCTGATTTCGCTTCGGCAAGAGTCTCCAATATGAGCCTTCTCGTATTTTGCGAAATGGCCTTGAGCTCTCCGACCGATCTCCTTGTCTGCGTCATCGACATAGCTTTTGATCCCCTTTCTTCACTATGAGAGTATTTTGCCTAACCCGAAAAACCTTTTCTTGTGCACATCGACCTATCGCCGTAGAGGAACTTGAACCACGCTTTCGAGCACCCTTGATGACAGTCCGAGGTTGCGGAGGAGATCTTCCGAGCTGACTACGACAGTTCCGACGCGGTCCGCTCTTTTTGCGGCTGCGATATTGCTAAGAGCCGCAGCTTCAAAGCCGTTCGCTCCCGAAGCCAGAGCAAGCGCAATGACCGAAGTCATCGCGTCCCTTAGTCCCACTGCACGCGAGAACTCGTTAGGCGGAATTAGGGGCGGTATCGTGCTCATGTTGTTATGCTCGAAAACCGTTATTCCTCTCTCGCCCCTCGTTAAAATTAGACCAGTGTACTCCAGACGCGTCGAAAGGTTCGTCGCAATATTCTTCAGCCCTGATTCATTTAACACCGATATCCCGGTGGCGATGCTTGCCTCCCGCTCGTTTGATTTTATGTAGTCGACTCTCCGCAAATCCATGTAGTGCCTGACCTTCGGTTGAGCGATAATCAGTTTTCCTGCTTTTCTAGCCGCGCTAACTACCGAGTCAACCAGGTACGATGTAATGGTTCCCTTGTCGTAATCAGCAATCGCGACAATGTCGCATTCTGGCATTAAACTCTGAGCGGACCGGACTACTGAATCGCTGAGTTCAGAAGAGATGTCAGACCTGATTTCTCTGTCAACACGCAGATACTGGAAACCATTTACGATGTAGCGCGTTTTCAAAGTAGTAGGCCGATCGCTAGTATCGATCCCCTTCGATTCAACCCCAATTTTGTCGAGCGACGATCGGATCCATTCGCCCTGCGAATCTTTTCCAACAAAGCCTGCGATCTTCACAGTGCCTCCGAGATTTGCTATATTATTAGCAAGATTCCCTGCCCCTCCGAGGTTTAGCTTTTCGTCGTGCAGGTCTCCGACGGGAACCGGGGCCTCTCGAGACAATTTTCTGGCCGTAATCGAAACATATCTATCGACCATCAAGTCTCCGATAACAAGAACCGATTTGTCCTTGAATGAAGAAACAATGTCCTCGAGTTTGTTTCTTTCAAGAAGAGCCAATAAAACTACAGCGAATCACTTGTTCCTCTCATCGGAATTTAAAAGTTCGCATTCACCCGAGCAAAATTTTCACTCAAGACAGGATCCGGTTGAGCTGAAATTCGGTCAGTATCGTCGCGAGTTCTTCATTTTCCCAAAGGAGCTATTGTTATAGTCTGGGATCAGTCTGGGACGGCGATTCACTTCATCCCAAACATTTCAGCGAATGTCGCCAATTTAGGGGTTTTGCTTTGAAAAAAGCTTGATCTTTCGTACCGAACCCGATTTCAGGATCACTTCAGATGACGAAAGCTCATCAATTGCTTCCAGAGGTACTTTGAAAACATAACCAGTGCGATCTTGATAGAGAAATTCGCATCCATCCGGTAAGTTACGCGGATAGGTCCTAGTCAGTATGTACCTTTTTTTCGCTCGCATCCAATAAACAGTTCCTATAAATTTCTAACATTTGAGCTCTCGAAATAGATCTGTGTTTTGGCTTGAGCTTTATCCGGATGGCTTCTTCTTCCCCAAGAAGCAAACTTCCGTTGGTCCCTACTCCCTCCTTGTCAATTCGGATAAAGAAAGAATCATGTTCGTCGACGTGCGATTCGAGATCATCCTTAAGCCTCGACCGACCATTGGATTCAAGAGAAGATAGCAAATGGAAGGCCACCACATTGGCGCGATCCCCTGTCAAATGAGCGTTCAAAGAAATGATTTCATTTCCATGATATCCTGTTAATTTTTGTTCCAATAGTTCGGAACGATCGAGCCGGAGCGCTTCGCATATCCCTGCGACGACTCGGGATTCATCTTCCGTTGAATGGATGAAAAAAGATATAGCGACGGAAGAAAATGAAAGAACTTCGTTATTTTTCATAAGAGATCTAGTTTGGTAAATGCGCTGATTGCGAAAATAGATTAGTGGAGCTCGGTTCATTGGCTCTTTTCTTATTATCGCCTAAGAAACAATAAATTGCATAATAAATCAGAAGCTGGAAGCGATACCCATTGCCGACGAAACGGAGTTCGAAGAGCTCGAGTCTAAAAACGCTTTCAGGAATCAAAGTTGAGGATCTCCTAAATGAAGAACTGCGGCGAGAAATGGGAGTAGAGCCGGATAAGGTAACCGGCAAGCTCAAGCTTCAGCAGCGGTTCAGCTCGATAAACGAGTGGGAAGATATCATGCACTCCGTATATCAGCTTCCGATAGAACTCGAAGGTTACACGAAAAAAGTCTCGGAGATGGAGTCCCTGAAGGAAATGGTCGACCTCCTTTCTAAGCAAAAGTTTGACAGTGTAAAGAGATCGGAAAGCAGGAAGAAGCAACTGAGCCAGTTTACGAAGACAATGAGCATGTTTTACAACCTGGTTGTCAGGCTCGGAGCGGAAAGGATAGGATACGGCGCTCTGATTTTCTTTCCGAGCTTGAAGAATGAAAGTCCCGACAGGAGCTCGGGAATCGTATTGATCGAAAAGAAGACGATCAGTGGTTCGAAGACTACGACGCGCTTCGAGCGAGCAAGGTTTGAGGATTTTCTAGTCGAAGTAAGACCATACATAGAGGTGCTAGGTGACCTCTATCGGAAGAGTAGACGGCCTTGAATCCAATTACCGGACTCTGCTGACTCTTGATCGCTCTTGGAATAGAAAGCACGGCACACACTTTTGGTGTAGGTATTGCTGAATCGACAAAGGAAAAAGTTCCATCTTTCAAGATCCTCGTCGACGTCAAGGATGTCTACCGAGCTCCCGCTGGATCGGGAATCCATCCCAGGGAAGCATCCAGGCATCACGTTGATGTGAGCCATTCCGTTCTCGAGAAGGCTATTGCCAGCGCGAAACTCGGTTTTGATGACATTGATTTCATCGCATATTCAGCCGGTCCCGGTCTAGGGCCTTGCCTCAGGGTTGGGGCGGTCACGGCCCGAGCCCTTGCCTCCTATTACGACAAACCCCTGGTGCCTACAAACCACGCGATCGGTCACATAGAACTCGGAAAGCAGCTTTGCGCGCTCAGCGATCCACTTGTAGTTGTAGTCTCGGGGGGACATACGGCGCTCGCGGCGAAAGTTGGTCCATGCTGGAAGATTTTCGGGGAGACCTTGGATCTAACGCTCGGACAGCTCATTGA
>JASHSF010000174.1 GCA_030036955.1 Nitrososphaerales archaeon | reverse complement strand
ACGGGCTAACAGGAAGAAAGAACATTTGAGATATTGGAGCAGGGCTCGATGAACTAGCCAAACTTCACCATCACTATTTTCAAAGGCACTTTGATAACAGGCTGCGAAACGCGATCTTTCATGAAAACTACATAATTGATTCTAGCTCTAGCCCTCCAGTTCTAATTTACACCAACATAGGGGGTAAGAAGAGAATCAAGTTAGGTAAGCCAATGAAAATCGAGCTGAACGAAATTTATGCTCGAACTATTTCCATGATGCTGTTTCTCTACTCGACCCTTTACCTGGGCGCGATAACATAACTCAGACGCAATCCAGCAAGCGGTAGTAAAATCCGGATGCTTGAGACGAATTTACACGTAAGCTAGACTACGGTCGAGCCTCAAATACTCTGTTGAACGGAGTCTCTGCGGTCTTCCTGACGGATCCGAAACCACCCGCTTGGATTACTTCTTTCAGCCTTGCATTACTGGTCTCAGCTCCGAGAGCCAATCCTACTTCTTGAGAAAGTGAAGATGGCACGCAAAGCATGGCGGAGGCGTTGTAGAAAATGCGCCCAACGGGATTCAGATTCTCCTGAAGAGTCTCTTTTGCGAAGGGCTCAACAACCATCCATGTGCCATCGGGCTTTAACGATTGTCTCACATGCTTTGCAGCACCCACCGGATCACCCATATCATGAAGGCAGTCAAAAAAAGTGACGAGATCAAAATCTTTCCCGCGATAATCCTTAGCCAGCGCCACTTCAAAGTCAGTGTTTGCAGTTACTCCTTCTGTTACCGCATCGTTTCTCGCCATTTCGATGGATTCCATGTGACAATCGTACCCCACAAATGTCGATTTCGGAAAAGCTTTCGCCATGATAATGGTTGACGCGCCCAAGCCGCACCCGACATCAGCTACTTTTGCGCCTGCTTGCATTTTTTGGACGACTCCTTCCAGACTGGGAAGCCATGAGCTAACCAGGTTCCCGATATAGTTCGGTTTGAAGAATTTCTTTGTGCCCGAAAACAGATCAACCTGGTGCTCGCCCCATCCGAAGCCTTTTCCAGACCGAAAGGCATCCGCGAGTTTCCTTTCGTCCTTGTACATGGCGCTTACGACATAGTAAGCCCCCGGAATGTACAGAGGATTGTTTTCGTTTGTAAATGCAAACGTCTGTTCAGGGCTCATCGAGAATTTTCCTGAAGACGCATCATAGTTAATATTTCCAGACGCCGCTTGTCCGGCGCACCATTCTCGAACGTATCTTTCGTTAGTACCGGTCTTTTCGGCTAGTTCCCCTGGCGTTACAACTCCATTGGCAGATATCGCTTTGTACAATCCCAGCTGCTCTCCGAGCAAAATATTTGGACCAGTCGCGGATGCGCCTAACTCTCCAACGAATTTCATAATCAACTCATGCAGCTTGTCTTGATTAACTGACACGCTTTTCCAGAGACTCCTATTTGGAGTCAAGAACTGCCGATTAAAAAACTTTAGACGTTCAACCACGAACATGGCATAACCAGATTCTTGCTCGAGTTGAATAGGACATTTTACCACCTACGTTTGTAGTTGTGATATCGACTTCTCCCAAAAGCTTGGATAAAGCAGCATGATCGCCGTTAGTGGAAAGATCCTAGGAGAACTAAGCGTAAGCCAAGAATATCCAGACGTGCGTCGTTACGCAGTAATCTAATCCGCTCATATTGCAGAAAAGCAGATTCTTTACTATGAAACGAATGCGTCGCCGATAGAGTTCCCTACGAGGTACCACTCGTGCCCGCCGTTCGATATCAGCTCAAGGCTATCATACTGCTTGCTCAGCACCTTTGTCGGCTTGCCCTCGATCGTATCGCCGGAAGCGGCGGCTACCGTAACAAGGTTTGCAGAGCTATCGGTCTTCTTGATCAGTACGATTCTGCCATCAGCTACCGCAGCCGCCGGAAGAGTGACTGTAAATGCTGCGCTACTGGCAGAGGCAAACACAGCAAAGTCAGGCGGCTTACCTTTTGGATCCATGGTATAGGCGCTCGTCACAGCAATCTTCCTTGCGCTGAGACTACCATTTACATACAAAGTAGTCGGAGCAGTGGTTGCACCAAGAGAAAGCCAGCCGCACTTGTTGACAACGCTTAGCGCGCCGCCCGCACCATTCTCCCATTGCTGAAGGTTCGCACTCTGGCTCGCAGCCCCTCTTGCGACTAGAGGCACAGCTGTCGCGGCCCCTGCAATTCCCTGAACTCCCACTGAGTAGGATTTGCCCTGCACGCCCGGTCCGCAGGTTGAAATGCCTGAAACGCCCGGACCTGCCGGAATGGTAACGGAACAGGAAGAGCAAACAAATGTGGCACAGCAGGAAACCCCCAGAACGCCAATTCCTCCGCAGGAATGTCCCGTCACGCCTGTTCCTTTGAACAATTTTTCACTTGAGAAGCAGTAATACGCTGCGGTACAACCATACACGGCAATCGGGCAACACTCTCCCGCCACGCCTGCGTCGACGAATCCTTGCACGCCAGAGCTGTAACCAGAGAGGCTTGGTGCGCTAATAGCTCCGTTTGGCGTAACAGAACTAATTGCTGCGCCGGAGCCATTCCTCCATTCTTGCAAGTTAGCTGTTTGGCAGCAGTGTCCCCATGCGACAATAGGTATAACGCATTTCTCAAGGGCGACGCCTTCTACACCAATGCCATTGTCCGCCGAGTATCCGTACACACCAGCACAATGATTGCTGTACCCTCTTAAGCCCTTGCCGCAACTGGAATAACCCGAAACGCCAGCGCTTCCTCCAGAACCACTAACGCCTAATCCAGATACAGAGCTTGCACTGACTCCAGTATCCGAGCACTTTGCGACTACAGAAAGCTTGACGGTGGCAGCTGGCGCAGTGCACCCAATGCCCACGCTTCCGCAGCTCGTTATGACAAAGCGGCCGTTCACTATTCCCGGGGCGTCAACGCCGAATACAGCCGCTCCGCCTAAACTAAGGGGACCAAAACAGGTTCTAATCTTATCTTTGACCGTTACATTGCAGAAAGTACCACAGCTTGAAGAGCTCGCAGATGATTCCGGCACGAGGTTCTTTGTAGCTGCGAGAGTACTTCCAATTCCTACCGCCGCTGTCGCGATGGCGGCCTTCCTTATGAAGTTCCTCCTATCACTGGCGGATTCAATCGTGGATTCGGGGCAGGCCGAAAACTTGTCGTTCATAATGTTCAGTCCGGGAAACTCTTCGGCTTTCAAATAAGCATTTGCCTGCGCCTCGATGCCTCCAAGAAGCAGATCGTCGATTGAAACGGAGCCGGTCCTGCATCTCTTGAGGAATTTCCTTTGAACGAATAGTACGGCTGTAGAGACTACTCCATTTTGGATTACCCCTTTTCGCTGAAGGATACGGGTGGAGTCGAGAATGAGTCGTTTCGCGGTGTTCTCCTCAATGTTCACAACTTCAACGAGCTCGCTCGATGATTTCGAGGCGAGATCGAGTAGATTGACTATGCCTGCCTCCACAAGTTTTTGTTCGTTCTCCAGATCAATATCCAAACGTTCCTGTTCCAGCGAACAGTTCACGGTAAGTGTTAGAGACGTACATCTAAGGATCGCAAAGATAATCGTTGAAACAAAGCTCTTTCGGCAGAGAGAATTTTTCGAAGCTCTCTCAATGGAGCTCTGGAGAACTAACATCGACTACAGCATACTTCGAACATTAGGGCAATTATACAAAGTGAAATGAAGGATCTACAAGCTGAACGAAAATTATCAGGCTATACTAACGAGCGAAACAGCGAAGCTACGGCACCATGAACATGGAATGGGACTATTTCATTGTCCTTGCATAGGTGAAGGGCTCCCTAGAATCAGGCGAGTACAGCGCCGCACTGTACTCCGGAGACTATGTACCATTGCCCTCCCGTCTTTGCGCCATTTGAAATCAGCTGTATGCTATCATGCGGTTTTCCTAGAGTGATCGCGCCGCCGCCTTCGATTTTATCCGTGCCGGACGGCGAGACTGTCACTTTGCCGCTCGACGTGTTCTTGATGAACACGATCATGCCGTTCTGAGTTCCAGCCAGAGGGAGAACTACAGTCGAACCCGCTAAGTTGCGTTCGACAAGATGAACCATTCGCTTCCGTTAGAGATCAGAGTCAGGCTAGAATATTGACTGCTCAGGGAGATCGATGTCTTCCCTTCAACCGTATTTGTGCTTGACCCGGTGACTGCTACAGTATTGCTCGTTTTATCGATCCTTTTGATGAAGAGAACTCTTCCCGTGGCAACACTCGCTAGAGGCAGATCTATCGAAATGTCATTAGATACAGCATTTGCAAAAATGGAAAAATCTGTAGTAGCTACTGGATAAGTTTTTGCCGTAACATTCGCAGCTTTTGCACTTATGCTCCCATTTACATCCAGAGTTGTGCCGGGGGTAATCGTTCCTATACCGACTTTACCGCACTTGTTCAGAATCATCCTTGGCTCGCAAGATCCGAGGAAATAGAATTGTCCATCGGTGATACAGTGACTATTGCCAGCGCCGCCGATTCCCGTATACCACGAACTCGGCTTACAGCAGCCGTTTTGAAACTGTACGATGGCAGATTTGTTCTTAGCTCCGCCGCTATTTGTTAAGCGTGCTATCGTCGGGAAGCAAGACGAGCCGCTGAGCGCAAAATTAGAAACGGAAGACGCATGAAGTCCAACTCCTGTATGTGAGCTAGCACAAACCCCAATTCCGTTTTGGGCAGACCCGAGTACTCCTATGCCACAACAGAGTAAACAAGTACTAGTCGCAATCCCGCGAACGCCAATGCCACCAAAGGCACCGGGGCAACAAGCAGCCTGAACGAACGACGTCCCACAGACACCAGTCCCACCAATACCCTGAAGGCCAATAGTTCCATTACAGCCCCCATCCGTACCGGCAGTAGCTCGAAGCCCTACTGCTTTGTAACAACAAAAACTGTTAGTAACGCAAAGAACTGGACCGCAGGGAGGACTTCCCGTTAAACACGCTGTCCCACATGACAAATTTCCGGTTATGTCAGCTGAACCATTGAAAATTGCTAGGTTTCCCTTTACATTACGGCAAGGCGTGTTCGTGTGGACGACATCGGTTGTTGCTGATTCTGCCATTGATTCTGGAAAGGACGATCTTCCAATCATGTTCCCCCCTACTCCTACCGCGGCAGTAGCGAGCGCAGCTTTCTTTATGAAATTCCTCCGATTCGCAGACTCAACGGTAGACTCCGGGCAAATGCTAGTCATATAGCTCATTAGAGCAAAAATTACGAGGCGAATTTATGCCTTTGTATTGATGCTCCAGGGTTTTCAAGCGTAGATATGCTCAATCGATAAGCTTAGCGAGCAAACCAGAGGGGCGGCCTTTTTGCGTAACAAGAATATCGCGAGCGAAACTGATAACCGGGGCAGGTTTTATGGGGGTCCAGCTGTCGGAATGCTATGCGCGTCCTAAGTTCAAGGATTCGAAGCATTAGACTAAGGCGTCAGATTCTGACTTGCACATTTGCATGAGAGATGGATCTAGTAATTTGTTGCGCAAAACGCGCAGGTGACGCAGCCTACCGTGAGTAAAATAGAGACCGAGTAATTTCCTAGGCTACGGTGACTGATGTTATCTCGGAGGTGAAGTTGTATGTGGTTGTGACCGGTGCGCCAAGCGAACCTATTATTGTTCCTGAGCCAACCGCATAGAGATTTGTTACAAGAGGATAGCTGGAACCGCTCGGTGTTCCAACAGAGAAATTACCACCTGCGGTCAAGGTGATACTCGCGCCGCTGCATCCCGGCACGGTCTCGGGTAGCGTGTTCGGAACGTAGCTTTTCACATTGAAGGTGGACGGACCTAAGGTCACCGTTGAGCTACCAGTGTAGCGAAAGTAGGATGACGACGAGTACGTCACTATCTGCTGCCCAAAATTGACATCATTCTCCCATGGAGAGAAGTAGGTCTGGAAGTGTGTGCTAGCCGAGGCACCTGTGAAGTTATGTCCAGCAAGGTCTAAGGCAACGACGGTCCCGTCTTTGAGAAGCCACACCGTCGTCGAATAAGTCTGAGTTGGCGTTATGTCAACGACATTTACTTGGTATGTTGTCGAATTCACGTTAATCAAGGCGTAGCTTGCAGTGAAGTTGTAAATTGTTCCGTTCAATGTTCCCTGGAAAGTCTGAGTCACGTTTGAATAGGCATTGAGCAGCGGTATGATGACGCTCGCGGGCTGAGTCGAAGAGATCGAAGTACTCGTGCAACTTGTTGACTGAGCGAGGGAAGATGTGGTCGAAGACGAAGTGCTTGTCGACTGAAGGCTCGAAGAAGAAGTTGAAGAGCTTGAAGAAACAGAGGAGCTCGTAGAGCTGGAAGGACTGCGCGTTGCTATAACTGCGCTTGCAGCAGCAACCGCTACAATGATGACTACTAATACGGCAACTAAAAGTAAACGCGATATCGCTTTTATTCTTCTGATCAGCATGACTTTTCAAATTCAATCCAACAGCAAGATAACTTAAATCAATTAGACGATTCTCAAAGATGAGGATCAGAAGAGTCCTGTCCTAAAACCGAGACTGGCTCCAGTTTCATAGGAACCAATGCTTCTACGCTTTGTCTTTGTGTCGAGCTTTTGACACGGACCAATGGAATGGATTGGACTAGCCTCCAGCCTAACACATTTTTCGCTCACCTCTGAATGGAATTTGAGAGCAGTTTTGGGAATTATGACAAGCTTGTTTGGAGAATATTAGAGAACCCGAGTCCGAAAATTGTATGAGATTTGGAAATATAGAGCCATAGCACGTGTCAAGGATTCTCAAAGAAGATTAAGAGGCGCTGATGAGGGAGGCATAAGTTCCGTAGAACGGGCGGTCAACGGCTATCATCCGGTCTGCTGTGTACATTGCCGTGAACAGATACTTGGTCATGAGCTCTTCATGCGACGCTCGGGCCCTCGAATGTATATGGACTTTGCACTGAAAACTGAGAGTGCGCTCGCTATTTCTCCTCTTGAAATCGTTAAATAAACAACGGCCCAGAGTGTTCTCTTCCACCATATCTGCTGTGCGCGGAAGAAGTGAAAAAAATTGATTGAGAAAAGGAAGGTTTTGATCGGAGCAACTGGGATCGCTCTGGTGCTCGTTTTTGCCTTGTCCGGATTTGTGGCGACTTCCTCAGCGACTTCGTACAGCACGAGCCAGATCTATTTCCACGTGCTGAATTACGACCACTGGCAGGTCAAAGTCTGCAATTCGTCCAATAAATGTAGCTCAAAGTACACAAATTCCAAAGGGAACACCGGGTACTTTGCAGAACCAGGGGGTACGACTGGTACTGCGACGCTCTACCACAGCGGTTACAAGTGTAGCGAGGTGGGAGTCTACTTCGCCCCAGGCAAAGTCGAGTTCGTCTGGGAGTCGAGCACTATAAGCAGCGCGAAACAGTGCAAGTAATCAATTCATAAAGTCGGGAAGAGCTGGAGCCCCGGCAACGACAGGAGAGAGCTACCTTGCAATCTATGGAATTGGAACTATAATCTTCGTCATCTGATATTACCACGCGAAACGTAGCGGGATCCCAATTGAACTCGTCTTTCAACAGCTACCTCCTGAATAGTGATCCGCTACTTATTGAAAGTAATCTCCGCGAAGAACGTGATCTCCGAGCCTATGGAAGTAGGTAACACGCGGTCACGGTCTTCGTTGGATTACTTGTGCCAATCTTCTGATCCACGCTCCCTGACAGATTGGAACCTCTAGGTCACTATACCCACAGAAAAGCGGCGCATAGCCGAAGATTATTCAGCAAAATGAAGTATGCGCTTTGTTGGGCTCTGGCATAATTTGTTCAACTTGGCTCCTACACTATTATCAATCTAGGAGAGAATTTTGTCTCACTTCCCATTCGTTCACTCTTACGATAAAGATAAGTAATTGCTGCTACGGCCGACCCTCTGGCATCTATGTCGGACAGCAATAACGATCGCCTAGCGCGTCCAGAGTCGACAGTCGAGTCCGCTATATTTCGAAACAAGGATCTGGCTACCAAAACAACAAATGATACACCGCAACAAGTATTTTGCCGGTCTCAGATCGAAGCAGTCTGTCAAGGAAAATCTGTTAGGGCAACGACGAGACTCCAGCGATCGCAAATTCAAAATCATAGTGGCAACGTTCCCTGCGAATCGACGGTCGGTTCTGCTAATAGACGAGACTTTATCCGCAAAGCCGCTGCAATTACTGCCGCTGCTGGAATAGGCGGAATACTTGCCGGACAGCACACTTCAATACCGTATTCGCTAGCAAGTTCAGCTACCAAGTTTACGTGCGTCGAAGTCTGTTGCGAAACTGTCAATTCCCGCCTTTATGCAGCAAAGGTCTGGGTCGACAGTTGCGGGAAGAACCAAGGAAGACTTTGCTGCTGCGGGGGCATATCTCCAGGAGCTATCGCACTCGGCGCCGGAGTCGGGGCCGGAACAAGTTTCAGAATACAAACGGGAATTGCGAGCAATCAATGCAAGTCCGAAGCGAATTATCTCGGAATAGACTTCTACACGGACAAGACGAAACACCTGAGCATTACCCAGTCAGGCAACGTCGGAATCGGGACTTGCCACCCCTGCTACTCGCTGCATTTGCCTCTCTGCAAAACCCTTAGGATCTGCAGCGGAAAAAGCTGCAACGCGGCAAATTTCTTTAGCTTCGGCGGAGGCGGGAGCTTTGGCATCGACGCACCTGGTGTTGCCAACGGTCGCTTTGTAGTGAAAAACACGGGCAACGTCGGAATCGGTGTCCCAAATCCCGGGGCGAAGCTCGAAGCTAGCGGGACTGTCCTATTCACCAATAAAGGTTCATCATCCCCCACCCTGTCTGTTGCAAACCATTGCGGAACCTGCGCGGCGGTGTCAGGTGTTTCTATATTGAGCAACTCCTGCGGGCCTTGCCGTCCGGGCCAGTCTACAGGCGTATTCGGCTCCTCAGGTAGTGGAACAGGAGTCGTCGGATGCTCCCAATATGGGACCGGTGTCCACGGATCTTCGAGCTGTGGCTCCGGGGTGAGCGGCTGCTCGTTGGCATCTATTGGCGTACTCGGCACAGGAAAGATCGCAGGCATCAGAGGGGCTTCGAAGTGTGGTAGCGGCATTTTCGGCTGCTCCACGGCTTCAGGGCAATCTGGAGTTTACGGCGCTGGAGTTACCTATGGAGTAACGGGCGTGAGCTGCAGCGGTACTGGCGTCTGGGGCGACTCTCCTAAAGGCACGGGAGTAAAAGGATCTTCAAAAGGATCAAACGGGGTCTTTGGTTGCTCAACGGCCGCCAACGGAGTGTTTGGCTGTTCAACTGCATGCGGTAAGTCCGGTCTTTATGGTAAAGGAGTCACTTTTGGCGTAACCGGACTAGGTTGTAAGGGCCAGGGCGTTGTAGGCGCTTCAAAGGGATCACACGGCGTCTTCGGTTGTTCGAGCGCGAGCGGGCACTCGGGCGTCTATGGTATCGGCCCCGCCTATGGAGTCACCGGGGCAACTACCTGTGGCATTGGCGTCTGGGGCGACTCTTGCAAAGGTGCAGGTGTAAAGGGGACTTCTAAAGGATCAAACGGGGTCACTGGATGTTCAACCGCAAGCTGCGCTTCCGGCGTCTATGGACATGGAATAACCTGGGGCGTAGCAGGGCATTCTGCGTCAGGCACGGGTGTGTGGGGATCCTCGCCGTGCAACGTCGGCGTCGTTGGAACTGGCCGCAAATATGGCGTGCATGGGTGCACCGGTAGCTTGGCTGGAGCTGGAGTCTGGGGGTCGTCGTCCTGCAGCATTGGAGTTATGGGATCCGGTAAGAAATACGGTGTGCAGGGATGCTCTGGCAGCGGAGTGGGTGTAATTGGAAGCTCGAGCGGCGCATACGCCGTGCCGCTTGTAGCGAGAGGCGCAGCTGGACAAAGAGCGAACTTGCAAAACTGGGAGAATAGCTGTGGAACAGCTTTGAGCGGCGTGAACACCTTTGGATGGCTTGGTCTCGGAACAATTTGCCCGAACGCAACGCTCACGGTATATGGAAGCGTAAGTACGAAATTTGTGCAAGTAACAAAGTCTTACACTATGTGCTTCGAGGACTTTGGAGTCCTAGTAAAGGAGTGCCCGAACGTTACATCAGGATGCATCGAGATATCCCTCCCTGTTGCGGGAGGTGCTCCCGGACAGATGGTTTTTGTAAAGAATGCCACATGCCACGCGATTACAGTTTCTCCGAGGAATTGCAACTCGATCGAGGGACTATACACGCCGTCGTCCCCCATTTCGCTCGGCAAAAAGAATGACAGCCTAACGCTCATATCGGATGGCTCAAGCGAGTGGTACGTAGTCTCCGGCGTCAAATGCGCCAAGGTGTTTTCGTAGATTTCTCAGTATTCAAGCTGAAACGCTGACAGCTGTGCACATGACGGCCGATCGAGGGCGATTCGAAACAACGAGAGTCAATTGTTATTGCAATCGTTTGCCAAAGAGGGTGCGATTATATGTACTTTACGAGCGTCACGGCTGCGGCATCCACAACCGGCATGGAACTAGCATAATGAATTCATCGCAAGTCCAGGATGTTCTTCGAAACAGCAGGGCAACCAGCTCTGCAAGTGACGGCTCAAGCCGCGAAATTCATCACTATTTCTTCCAACGCATTTTCGACTTCCTTTTCTGAGTATCCCCAGAGCAGAGGTAATCCCAAAGAAGAAAGAGCGGATACGAGCAGGTTCATCAGGACCGTTTTTCTCTGTTCACCGGACATCATTTGAAGAATTCCATATGCCTCCCCGCTGTCGCGTACAAGCTTTTCCTCAACCTCTGGATAGTTCGCAAGCTCCTGTCTCCTCGATTTTTCATTGAGATGTTTTGGAAAATCTATCAACTCCACACTTGGTTTACGAACATGATTTCACAATTTTTCATAAACGCCCAAGAAGTGATCTCCGAGTCGGTTAATGGGGAAGACGCTGCCCAATCGCAAATCGAATTTCTCAAGAAGCTTCAGGGCTCGACCATTCGGAGCATATTTGGTCAAGTTTGACGGGGGTAACGTAATGACTACACCAAAGACTTTCTTGATTTTGAAATATGGCTTGATGTATTGATTGAGCGACCGGATAGAAAACGCGTTCGAGGTTACGCAAAACCTCGATTTTCCGACGGGAACGGGATTCCGTAGCCTCGCAAATGCGAGAGATGGCTTTAGGCGGAGCGAATAACCTGCCATTTCGTAAAGACAGTACTTGTTCCAAACTCCCAGGACAAGCCGCGCATCGTCCTTTAGGATAGAGTGAATCTCGCGGAACATACCTCCAAGGTTAGGTTCGGTGTTTACGGCGCCGTAAGTGGAGTATGCACCGTCGAAATAGATCCTTCCGATCTCGGACATTATTACATTGGATAGATTCATGGAGGGTTTAGCATAGACCGGGTGCACAGCTTGAGATAGTCCTGCTGCGGAGACTTTTCTTTTCAGAACCTCAATCATTCGTGGTGATATGTCACAAGCTACTATCTTCATGCCTGCCTGAGCGAGAGCGAGAGTTTCCGTTCCCGTGCCACACCCTATTTCCAGCAACGTGTCGCCGGGTTTGAAGATGGTCTTCAACAGTCCAATCGAGACCGTGCGCAACCAGCTGTTGATTACGTTGCCAAATATGTGGTGATCATAATTATCTGCAACTCCATCAAACGCTGCCTCCAGATCGCCATAGATCAGTTCATCGTTTGGAATGGACCCTGATTCTACATGCGCGAGACTTACTTCCACGTAATTGTGCTGCCCCTTGTACCATTTTCCAACAATTACCCGGCCGTATTTTCTCGTAAAAACGGGGAGAAGCGGATCGTCAAGCCCTGTAATGCGCCTTACCTGCGCCGTTCCTGTCCATATTTTGTCATCCATGAATATTCTTATGGCGGGATTCTCTGCAAGGTTCAGAACCCAATGCTGAGTTAAATTTTCGCCCTGCATTGGAAATATTACGATCCTGTTCGGAAAGGCAAGAAATCTCACTATTACTTGGTGGGGCTTTCCAGTTTTCCTCCCGGTGGTTTCAATTCTGATATACTGCCCACGCGAAGAAGACAAAATGCAATCCCTGTTTGTCGTATTCTCTGAATTTTAATTGATGCGGCTATCTGCCAGAGGTTCTGGGAGTCTTTTGTACCCCAGATTTCTAATCTCCTTGTAAAGCGAAATCAGATAAGCAGAACAGAAGATCGAAAATAATACACTTGTGATAATCAGGAGATCATTTCGAAGCGCGAACATTTGGACACCATCTATTTGGCCTACTGTAAGGTAGTTGTCCAGATACCCATAGTAAGAAGATAGGGGTGAGAAGAATCTGCTCAGATAGGCATTGTTTACAATCAAGAATGTCAACGCTGAGATCCAAACTGCATGGAATAGATTTCTTCGAATTTTTGTTGATAGGAGGTAATAATCTATCAACGCGAAACCAAGAAAATATATCAGGAACTGTTCATTTATCACGTATTTCGTGAGGAAAAAGGTGAGGGTCACGAATAAGGATGAAAGCACAAGGTTTGTTTGAAAATTGACTCTGTGCCTAATCTTCAAAGCGCAATAACACGAAGCTAGCAAGATCGCAGGAATCCAAATCCATCCATAAATGGTTTGAAAATAAAGGAAATCGCGATTGGAAATCGGGTGGTATAGATTGTATACGTTCAGTACTTCCCAATAATTCATCGAGCCCGCTATTTTGTTGGTATCACTTACTCCGACGGCGGTCAGACCAGAAAGATGCCAAGATCTGAAGTACAAATAGGGAGCAAATGATAGAAACAGTGCAAACAGACCTCCCACAAGAGTGTACAAAGCCATTTTTGCGCGCGTCGGTTGGACCGTAACAAAGAGCGGAAAGTAAATTACAGGTATAAGTTTCAATGCGGTAGCCAAAGCTTCAAGGATCGCGCTTTTCCAGGAGCTTGTGATAAGAACTAATGCCACGAGTACGAATAGAAGAATGATTTGATCGAACATCCCCCAGATTGCAGAAATCAATATAGTGTAAGGACAAAGCAGCCAAAAAGCAAACGCTCTAACAGCGTTCTCTAGAGTTGAATGCGATTTTACCAATCTGAAAACAAGGTAGGCATCCAGTATGTCAGCAACGATCATTGGTTGTTTTATCAAGAAATAGTAGAAAAACCGGTTCTGGATCCCGATGACGACGTAGAACTTGTAGATCAAGGCAAGAAACAACGGCCAGATGGGAGGATACCCTGGCCAAGTTGGAGGTCCTTCGAATGTTGGAAAGCTCAGACCGGGTACCGCTGGGTGATATACGTATGGATCCAAACCCTGTGAGACATAGTAACCTAGTCTGACCCACAATTCAAAATCATAGGGATGACCGGTGAAGGGTGCAAAGATTTCTCTAACTATGATGCCCGATGAAAGGAGTAAAACGATCTTGGTTCTGGTGGAGGCGTGAATCCGAAAGGTGGGCACAATTTTGATTTAATTTGAGCACAATATAATCGTAAGGTACAGAAATCACCCAAAGCGTCTGTTACTACCTATGTAGTAATACCTATATTTTATGATTGAATGCCAAGCATTGGAGAACTAGAACCCCAGGTGCTCGAGGCAGCTAGACAGTCCGCCAGAGCTAGTGTACTCCTTGTGACAGGAAAGCTACTATCTACTGTCATCAGTACTGTTGCATCGCTCGATTCTAGGAAACTATTTTGGACCATATGGATTAATATATTCAGTAATCATATCTGACGTCGTTACATGTCCATCAGGGCTGCCCTTGGCTGCAAAATATCTACCTGCAAGAATTGATTACAGATCCAGCCTCGGGGCACTTTGCAGCGGTTTGATCTGCTTTGCTGTGGTGTACTTCTTCGTTTCTATGTTGCCGCACTCTTCGATTCCGCTTTTTCTCCTGGAGGCTTTCGTATTCTTTGCATTGTACCTCACACTAGCGCCCATAACCAAGTCTATAGACCGGCTCGGCATTCAAAGATTGAGAGTCGTTACGAGTGCAACGAGTTCCTTGTCAAAATTTTTCGTTTGATTCTTGGCTATGAGGAATTCTTGATGCGTTTTCTTCGCTCGTAGACTAACCGAAAGAAATGTACTTGAGCTAAGAGATGACTCGATCGTACCGGTCTTCAGGCAGAGTATCATTCGCTGTTTTTCGGAAGCCCGCGTAGAAAACCTGCATAAATATAACTCCAATCAGCACTTTTGAGAATACGTTCAGCACTACTGAATCAATCGCAGTTTCGCTAAAACCAACGACATACCAAATGGCAAACGCTACGAACTCAACGGTGACCAGTGCAATGGTCAAATTAGTGGCTCTCCATTTCATTACGCTGACAAAGCCGACAGATGCCCAGGAAAGCACCACGCCTACTCCCAGGATGTCAATGCCTGGATTATTCGGGATTACATGCCACAACAATTCATACAGCCCTAGAAACGCAAACGGCAAAGTCAGAGCATAAAGGACGGAGCGTGAGCGTATTAGGGCGATAACAAAGGTCAAGAAAGAAGTGGCGATAGTAAAAGGAAACACTGGAGAAGGAGAATCAAGAGTGAAAATCTGGAAGAAGATATTGATTAGAGGGAATATTAGATGGTCAATATAACTCAAGAATAAAGCCACGGAAAGAGTAACTATCAAGTAAGCGTATTGAGTTCTCACAGACCTATACTCTGTCCGTTATTTTCACGACTGGCTCTAGGATTAAACGCTTATTCCATTGTAGTACCGAGCTACCCCACCCATAGTCCGTTCTCCAAAGCCAGCCTCTTCTACGTGGAGTCTTTACGTTCTTTCCTCTAATCGTCCGGATCTCCGCCAGAATAGTTCGCCGATTGAGCGTTTGACTCTGCCCATGCTGGAGTTGTCGCGTTGTAAACCGAGTAGACTCGTGAGCCTCCGCTAACGT
>JASHSF010000173.1 GCA_030036955.1 Nitrososphaerales archaeon | reverse complement strand
GGGAACGATTGACCTGATGCAATCGATCAACGTATCCCAGACAATCGCAGCAGCAAACCTGCAGAACGGAGAGAAAATCAACGCTCTCGGCTTCAACATCACCTCCGTGGTCGTAACGTACAACAACGGCTCGGATACGGCTAATTACACTGCTGACTTGGTATACGGACACAACAGGTTATTCGTTCCAATACATGTCGGGATAGTCATCAACTCCGCTGGGGACCAGGCAGTCATGATTGACATGACGCCAAAAGTGCTCCTTCTTGGCGGCCCGAGCAACCCGACCTTTGCGTTCCTTCCAAGCGCATCTGGTTACGTGGTTCCGAGTGGCGAGATAAGCGCACAGTCGCACCCGTATCTCGGTCAAAGGATAAACCTCCAAGGGAATAGTTGGTGGAGATCGATACTTGAGAACACGAGTTTCGTCGTCTCGAAAGTGCAACTTTCGCCGAATGGTCTCTCTATCACGGTCAAAAATACCGGAGCTGTCTCGATAGTTTTCCACTTCGCTGCGGTCACCACAGATCTTTCGATGTCTGGCGGAGGTATGCCAGCACCGTCGGTATCTGACATATTCGTCGTAGATCCAAATGGCATGCTAGCTCAGCTCAATGTATCGAGCTCCTCAGCAATGTTGGCTCAAATCGGTGCATCCGGATACTTACTTGCGCCTGGATCGAATACGACCTTCACTTACTCTGGAAACGTCGTTATCGGAATGCAGTCGTACCTTGCAATGAAGCTAGGCGCTACGGCTCCAATCGTCTCCGGGAACAACTACATCGTCAGACTCTTCGGAAATGGATTCGTTGCAGCGGCCGGAACTACGGCAGCAGCTTCCATGGCCTCTGCGACCACAACAACGGATTAGAAATAATACCTTCTTTCTCCTTTGAGAGAGATTTCCTAAATCTTTGGAATAGTTGGATATCGCTCCGGCAACGCTGACGATGACGGCGATAGTCACCAGGGGGGATTCGTGTCCCTCTGCTGCACGGGTCGAGAGCGCTGTCTTCTGATTTCTTGATCAGCCACATTGTAATATAGAACCGCCCTTAAAACAGTGATAAAGCTCTGACCAGTTGAGAGGTACGTTGGTAGCCCGGCTCGACTACACGGAGACTACTTCTAAGGTAAATGAAGTAGTGAGAAGAATTGACTAAATCCATCGCGCCAGCTCAATTCTTAGGCGTTGAGTTAAGAATTTCCATTTTCGGAATTTCCTTCGTCCGGCCTTACAAATGCTTTATTTGGAATCTCTGAAATTCCTCTTACTCGAATGCTGCTGGAACGCGTTGCTCAGCTAAGTGTTCTTTCGAAGGAGACGCTATCCATTCAACGATTTTTTTTGCAGAATAATTTTTTTCCTTGACCACCAGACCTTGTAGGATCCGATCACATCCATCCCTAACACACTAGGAACTTCGATGGTGTTGACTTCTCTTTTTCGGCGGCTCTGAGGGAGTACGAATCCAGAGGTCAACCGCTCGATAATGGGCCCTTGATTAGTTGCGAAGACTAGAAATGAGTCCGGAAGTTGTCTAGGATAGACTGAGCCAGCTAGACCTTCTAACGGCAATAAACACCATCTAAGTCTCCTAAATTTGATTCCAAGTTCAAAGGAGAAACTTCATTCTACGTTCGTTAACGTATTCCTTTTTTGGAAAGCCTCTTGCAAAATGTCAGGAAAGCACTGCACCGCACTGTACGCCTGTCAAGACATACCATTCTCCACCGGAAGTCAAGCCATTTGAAATTAGCGTAACACTGTCATGCGACTTGCCGAAAGTTAGGGCGCCTCCTTGTTCGATCTTATCACTCCCGGAAGGAGAGACCGTCATCTTTCCTGTAGACAGATTTTTGATGAAGACTATCATGCCGTTTTGAGTTCCCGCAGGGGGGAGGACGACGGTTGCACCAGCTACCGTCTCAAAGACTGCAAAATCCGAAGTCTTCATGTCATAAGTAGAGCACGTAGGCGTGACCGTTCTGGCGGCTATGCTGCCGTTGACCGCAAGGGTAGTGTTAATATTCTGAGTGGCAATTCCGAGACCGCATTTGAACTGGCCCCTCCCGTTCACGCATAGTTTCCTCTGGGGGCTTGTATTGTCGATACCCACGGAACCGCATTTGCTGATCGTCAGACCTACAGTACTCGCGCTTGGCTGCTGGAAGTAGAACGATCCATCCGGTATCTTCGCAGCATTGCATTCGCCTGCCACGCCTAGATTCCAGTCTACTGCGGTGCTGTCCGCATTCTGAAACTGAACTAGAGCTGATCTATCTCCGCTCATCGCGCCGCTTTTGAACTGCCCGGTTAGGGGCGTAGTGGACTGGACGTTTAGAGGCAAGGATGGAGAGGTGGTCCCAATCCCTAGCCAACCGCACTTGTTTACGACGCTCTTTGTCGTTGAGCCCTTTTGCCAAGTCTGCAGGTCAGCCGTTTGGCACGCGGTTCCCTTTGCAATTAGCGGCACAGCGCTCGCGGATCCAGCTACGCCCTGAATCCCTACAAATCCGCCGGAACCCTGCACGCCGATACCCGAACTTGATGTAGAGCTGCTGGAGACGCCAATCGCCGAGGCGGCGCAGTCAGTCACATTTATAGTCCCCTTTGGAATTGTGAGGGAGCAGAACGAAAGCTCCGATGCAGTTAGAGCACCGTTGATATTTACAGAGCCTTGTACGCAGAGGTGGGCGGCCGGTGTACTCGTTCCAATGCCGAACCAGCCGCACTTGCTCACGACGCTTAAGGCCGTTCCAGAGCTGTTTTCAAATTGCATCAGGTTGGCTGTCTGCCCAGGCGCAGCTGTGGCAACGAGAGGGATAGCGGACGCGCAACCGGAAGTCGCAAGAACCCCCGGGCATTTCGGTCCGGCGCAACCCCGCACCGTGCCGCGAACGTCGAGTTTGTAAAGGGGCGCTCCGGCGCCAATGCCTACGCAACCGCAATTTGTCACTACAAACCGACCGTTTGAAGATCCAAGGCCATCAATTCCAAATGTTCCGCTTGCCCCAAAACTGAAGTAATTTTTTGTGTCTGTGCCGGATGTACCTCCGCAAATGCGCAGCTCTTTTCCGCTTACTAGCTGCACTGCAGAAGAAGGAGCAGATGTTCCGATCCCCAAGTTACCTTCCTTGTCCACAACGGCCAATACGCTTTTTCCGCTGTTTTGCCATTCTTGCAGGGGAGCGCTCTGGCAAGCGGCCCCCTCCGCAATTATCGGAATGCAGGACGGCCCGCTTGAAATAGTGTGTACTCTCGCGGATGGGGCCGTTGTACCTATGCCAAGATTCCCATGGTTTGTGAGGCGCATGAACTCTGTAAACGAGGTGCCGTTGTAATTCCCAAAGCTGGTGTGATTGCAGGCCCCGCTGGCGCCGTGGTAAATGCTGAGCTGGCTCGCTGCTATGCTGAATCCGAACTTGTTGCAAGCTCCGTCATACAGATAGATCTTATCGCCAATTGACGCCCCGAAGCAGAGCATCCCCGAAGCACTTATCGAGACGGGTGTGGTATAGCACCCGCCACGCTGCAGACGCCACTCTTGCATCGGAGCAACGCCATATGCTGTTGTAACAATCAATGGGAAACAAGAGAATCCGGCCCAGTTGACTTCGAGCCTCGCAGATGGAGAAGTAGTACCGATCCCAAGATTTCCGTAATTGTTCATGACATTAGCAAAACTGCTATCACAGTTACACTCCCACTTTTGCCATGGAACTGTCTGAGTTATGGATCCTCGCACCGTTATTGGAATACAGCATGATCCGGATACCTTCACAACTATAGGACCGCAAAAATTTGTAGTAATGTCTCCCGACGCCCGAGCGATTTCTTCTCTATTTGCACCCAGAAGTGATCCTCCGAGAGCGAGTGCCGTGCCCGCCACTGCCGCCTTCATTATGAAATTTCTGCGGTTTGCAGATTCGACGGTGGATTCGCAGCTCAGACCTGATTCGGATGAATTCTCTTTTTTCTTTTCTTGTTGGAACGGTGAATCAAGGCATTCGGGTTTAGAAATTTGAGAAGCGGACTCTATAGTTGACTCTGGGCAGACATTTCTCGTCTCTTGAGCCTTCGCGTTTTCTGTCATAGAAGCTTGGATGTCCAAGCCCCCGATTAGATAAGCCTTGCGAAATCAGTGCTCTTTGTTGCACGATTCAGGCATATAATCAGGGCAAACTGTATTGGGTGTGTGTTTGAACTGAACCTACCAATCTCAACCCTCATGCGAGTAACAGGACCGGTTCAGCGCAAAGTGGAGAGAGGTCCAAAGCCGCAACGAGCTTAGACTCTTGATCAGCTAGACTAGCTTTGTAATACTAGTTCGGAGTATGATCAGAAGATCAGCCGATGCTTTCATCGGAGGAGAACGGGAGAGGACGTCGCAGTTATCTCACTACGAACTTAGAGGCGAACTAGATCAGGTACAAAAATAGGGCGACCAATAAAAACCCCTGTATATCGTTTCGTAAACACAATCGCCCTTGCTACCTACGGGATGGAAACCAGTGCCGGGAACATAAGTCAGACCAAAATGGTACGGAGTATAATCAGATAAGAAGTAGCTGATCGAACCAAAGTAAACTGAATAACAACGGCCGATGCAATTTGGATAATTTGTTCCAGGCGTTGTGAAAGTAACTATCGGGGCGAAGATAACTAAGATAATTGACAAGATTGCTATTGTCGCGAATATGTTCTTTCGAGCATTCTTCTTGTAAGGAGATGGATTCAAATCTTACACCAGTTCGGAACTAGATAATGGATTTACAACAATGACGAGTTGCGATCCACTAAGTAAAAAATGCGTGTTGGTAGCCCGGCTCAGATTCGAACTGAGGTCACCGGCTTTCCTTGCCTGCGCGGCACCAAAGGCCAGTATTCAAGAGCTCCCCGGTAATATCGAAAGGGGCATTGCTTGACCGCTTTGCGCTCTCGGAGTTGACTGGGAGCCCTACACCACCGGGCTAATTTCCGATTTGCAAGCGTAATTCGAGTTTAAAAATAATTTTGAGATGCTCGCGACTCTTCCATGTAGAATTGAAAGAAGGATAGCCGAGTTATTCAGCTACCTTACTTTGTCTTCCTATAGCTAGTGTAACCGCACTTGCCGCAAGTAAGTCGATCCTTGTGCTCCGCAAGGTAAACTCCCCTGCCACATCTCGGGCATTCTTTGCGCGAGCGAGTCACGGCACCGGACTTTACTTGAAAGAACTTGTAAATCGGAGTTGAAACTCTTTTTTTGCGAGGCTTCCGTCCACTGGATGCTTTCGGTGCAGGTGCCTCGGTTGCTGTTGCTGTTGATGACATTTAATATCTCACTACTTAAAAAAGCAGCATAACCCTTAGGCTTTGCTTTCAGCTGGCTTTGGGGTCGCAGTCTTTGCCTTCTTCCTTTCTTCCTTAGCCTTGGCGCGGTCCTCTTTCGAAAGCCCTCTTACAAAAAAATAGGGTGCGAGCTGCTTTTTTGCGCCATTCTTCTCTGCAAAAACATATGCCTTGGCAGAAAGATCTCGCGTTCCAAATTTTCCTTCCAAGGATATAACCTGAACCTTATCCTTGTCTGCGCCTATTTTTGAAGCGATCGCTTCAGTAGCGCCTTGCCTCGTCAGCAGACCGCTCCCCCCATGGAAAACGCCAACAAGCTCCCTGCGATTCAGGAGAGCATTTTCCTCATCCGAAGTTATCTCAAAAGTTGACAAGTGAAGAAAAAAAGTACGCGCTTGATGTTATTTAATCGTTTACGGGAGAAATTCCGGTCTCTCAAGCAGTTGAACCAGATTGAGGTTCTTTCTTTGGTCTCCAAGCCCACTTTGCGCTTCCAAAATAGTTCAGCCCAAAGGAAGCGACAATAGCCAGTATGGAGGCATAAATATCCCATACGTGGAGCGACAGCAGTATCGCGAAGACAACCAAGTTAACGGCGAATGTCATCAAGCTTAGAAGATTGTATTTGCCGAATCTATGAATTTTTGATATGCTCTGCACGGGGGAGTTTTTGAATGTCATAGAATCGTTCCAGATGAAATTGTTGACTATAGCGAGCTCAACACCGATCGCCTGGGAAGGAATGTAAGGAAGATGGGCAAACCTGGTCATCGCATAGTAGACAAATTCATTGACCACGACACCCGACGCACCGACGATTGCAAATTTGACGAATGTCTTTTGCGATCTCGCAGTGTTTCTGATCCAGTTGGAAATGCGATTGCCCGGTGGGGGCACTGGTTTATCGGGTGGTCGCTCGACGTTCAAAATAAGACACTTGGTTGATAGCTTTGCTCGAATCGCTTGATGCTACGCGCACAGCAAAGATGGAATATTATCTGAAAGTTGGGATAAAAGCCATTCTAACAATTTTTGAGAGGAGATCTATCAATCCTGTTGGTTGTCGATATCTCGAATCTGATGAGTACAAAGTAATGCCCCTAAAGGGTGTGTATCCCAAGCTCTGCAAGGATATCCCAAGCACGCTTACGAGGCTCCCCCCTCGCGTGAACTATGACTAATCCTTGACTGGGCTGTCCGTAGAGAATGACAGTTTCGGGCGGAAAGAAGGCGAGAACCGGAAGAGTCAGAAGATCTTCTTCACCTTCGATCTGCAATCTTATTGGAATAGCGGGATCTTCCTCAATTTGCGCCAAGGCGCTCGCCAGAGAGGTCAAGGCTTGGCTTGAAATCGTCCCCGCCTCATTCTTTGCATAAAGAATTTTTTCGACGGATGCCGAGAACGGGATCTCCGTCCTTGACTTTCTTTCTTCAATCCTATCAATTATTTCGAGACTATGAGGCACCGAAAATTCGTTCAGCCTCTCCGTCGAGCGATCACCGATTGAAACGAGAATCGTTGGATACTTCGACTTTGTAATTCTTGCGAGAATTGCTGCCTTCGTTACTTCGCGATCGGGGATCAATTCGCCCAAAGGCGCTTTCAATTGTAGCTTTATCTTTTCAGACACAAAAAATTGATTCGTCCGAATACTGACGGGCAAGGCATTTTCGCCCGAATTAAGATGATAGTGATACGGTTAGCTAACTTTTAGGGCGTAGCGCCCCGGCTTTGAGATTGAAAGCGTCTTCGATATAGTTGACTTTTCTGGGTCAACCACGACTAATAGACCAGACCAATCTGGAGTAAGTTCTGTGCTATGGCAGTTCGGGCAGATCTTACCCGTGGTTAGCGTGTGGCATTTTCTGCACGCAAATTCTCTTGGCATTGTCGATCACTATTTTAGAATCTGCAAAGCGCAAAGTCATTTTCTACCAGGGCCGCCGCGCTTTTCCTGCTTGCCTGGTTTCGGTTGTTTCTCGGTCTTTGCTTCGGCTGGAGGAGCTTTTGTTTTTCCCAGTATCCCCTTCTTTGCCTTCTCGATGTCTTCCTCGATCCATTCAAATGCGCCTAGGAAGGGTTGCCGACAAGTCACGCCTATTTTCCCCAAGGCAGCGCCCCTCGGAAGGCTCACAGCAGTAATCCTGACGCGAACCTTGCTTCCTACTTTTAGAGTTCGCTTCGATTGAGTCGCTATGATAATTCCCTGCTTTACGTCGCTCGTCAGGTAATCGTCCGTAATCTGTGAAAGATGCAGAAGGGCATCGGTCGGGCCAATTCTAACGAACGCTCCAAAATCAGTAATTTCTACGATTTCACCCTCGACAACTTCCTGTACTCGTGGAAAGAAGGTCATCACGTCAAAATTGACCTTGTGGAACGTCGCGCCGTCACCTGGAATTATCTTACCAGTTGGGTCGACGCCGATGTTTGTAATTAGAACTATGTAGCCCAGTTCGGGATTTATTGTGCTCTCGTATTTACCCTTCAAGATTTCGCGGGCAACTTCGTCGAGCTTTGCGCCAAACTTTGCGGGTGGAACGCGGATAACATCCTCTAGCTCAGATATCTGAAACAACCGTTAGGAAAACGCTCCTCTGTTATGTCATTTGACCTCTGTACGAGATAAATGCATTGCTCTTCGGGATGCCAGAAGGGGCCGATCCGAGCTCAAAGTCAGATAGGGCAGTCCGCTCGTGTCGAGTTTTGAAAGAAGCTCTCCATCAAGAGTAGCAACCATTCTTTTGCGCGGGTCCTCTGCCACAAATTCAACCAGGGCTTCATCCGCGGAAACCGATTTTTCTGCCCATTTTGGTTGTGAATCTTCTATAGTTAGTACTTTGATCTTGCTTGACGGGATCTGACCAATAATGCTCAGCGCCATAACAGCGCGTCGTGAAGTTTGGCGTTGCCTTGAGGACTTTAGGTTAGTTAGCTCTCGAACGATGCTAGGAAGAGTGCAAAACTCGTTCTGTTTTGATAGGGCAGTCCAGTCGAACTTTGGCAGCGGATCGTTCGCGATTTTTATCAGAAAGTCCGTGTCACAAGCTATCAGAGCCATCTAATTAAACTGAATACTTCCGAACCCAATGTCGTTTAGCGTACCGTGGCACCGCCAATAAGCCTCCAGCGATCACCTATTCTTCTACTTATGGCAATGCGGTCTCCTTTCTGAGCGCAAACTGCTTTCTTTAGTTTCGCATCAACAATCGCTTCCCTGGAAGAACTGACGATGCCCACCGTTACTCCCGTTCCGACGTTCAATCGCAATACTTCGCTCATTCGAATTCTATCCACCTTGACGAGCTCTTGAGTCCCTACGGCTGTCTCGAAAAGGTTCACATCCATACTAATGGAATCGTAAACTGAAGGCAAGTCTCCCGGTCGCCCGAGGACAGCACCGACCAGCGAATCGCTACGAGTGTAAAAAGGATCGAGCTGCGTGCCAACGGCTATCAATCCGCCTGGGTGAACTTTTTCGCTTCGACCCGCCGAGCTCATCAAGGTTGTTACCTTTGTGTGCATGGGTTCGGTCTTGGGGTTGCCCTCTTCAAATATCCCGGGACGGAGTTCGATCTCGTCGCCGACAGATAGTTGCCCCTGAAGAAGCGTCCCACCCAACACTCCGCCGGAAAGCTGGCTGGGTGCAAGACCTGGATGGTTAACATCGAACGAGCGGAGAACCTGCATCAGAGGCGGTGCATTCTCATTTCTCTCAGGAGTTGGAATATTCTCTTCCAGCGACTCAATCAATGCATCAATGTTGATCTTATGCTGAGCTGAAATTGGAATAATAGGAGCGTTTTCAGCGACGCTCCCCTTCACAAATTTTCGAATGGAGTCGTAGCTTTGCGAGGCTTCGAGATCCGAAACGAGATCGACTTTGTTTTGCGCGATGACAATATGCTTCATGCCGAGCATTTGAAGAGCCAAGAGGTGTTCTCTAGTCTGAGGCTGTGGAACTTTTTCGTTAGCGGCGATAACTAGAATTGAACCATCCATGACAGCAGCTCCGGAAAGCATATTTGCCATCAAACTTTCGTGACCAGGACAGTCAACAAAACTTACGACTCGGAGTAGTTTCGCCTCTCCATTATTGCCGCACTCTGGAGAGGTCTGATAACAAGCTGGAGCAGGGACATTTGGACACATGTAGAAAGCGGCGTCTGCGTAACCTACTTTGATTGTAATCCCACGGCGGAGTTCCTCGCTGTGTGCACTCGTCCAAATTCCAGTTATGGCCTGTGTCAGCGTGGTCTTCCCGTGGTCCACATGGCCCGAAGTACCGATGTTTACGACTGGTTGCGTTGGAATGCTTCGTGGACGGTCTATTTCGGTGTCGCTGGGTGCAACCATAGTCGTTGTTGACATAATATCTGAGAAATTCGATTTTGTCCCTTATTGAATATAAGGGCTTCCGAGAAACAAAGGAATCTAAAAGTGAGAATTATTGTTGGGGCTGGACTAGCACTGCGTTAAGCTGATAGATCTCTTCCGTAACTGTATTGCCTCTTACCAGCTTTCTCCTCTTCTTTCCGCTGTCTGCACCTTTTCTAAAGCCAATTCCTTTCGTCAAAAGCACATAGCTCTTGACACCGCCGGAAACATCCGATCTCATCGGAAAGCCAGCTTTGTCGCTGCCACCGGTAATCTTGACCCTGCCAGATAACCCGAAGAGGGTACCGTCGACTTCCTCCCCTATCTTCAGTCCGAGAAGAGATTGGGCTTGCGGATCGTTGACTTCCATAGACTGTGACTTTCTTGTTTTCGGATCCGCAACGACGATTTTGAATGACGCCAAGTGATTATACCTTCTTGATTTGTTCCTTAGAGTAGCGACAGATGTTTTAAGATTTGATTAGAAATCGTCGATTAGTATGCGAACAATGCAGAGTTTCTACGCCGGACTTTGATAATCTCATTCAACAGCGCGTTGTCGTCGGAGCTCATTCCTGCTGCGTATTTTTCCAGCAATGTCTTTACTTCGACGTCCGTCGGTATGGTGTAGAAAATATCACCTTCGTTTATTTGCCGTCCAATCGTTGGGCCGTTCACAGAAACGGAAGCTTGCTTCCCTTTCTCCAGTTCCTGGACTGTCTTCCCTTCCTCCTGAATTTGGTGAATAAAACCGATGAGCTTGCCCTCAGAATTCATGAATTGAGCCTTTTGCCTAATTCTGCCCTCTAGAACCTCTACCCCGAACACAGCAGGGTCGTTTCTCCGAAATACGAAACCGCGGAGAAACTGAAACTTGCCAAGGGGAGTGATTGACGACAGCCCAGCTTTTCTCTCTTCCGCCTGTTCGCTGCTGACCCAGTCGAGATAATTATCGATCAGGTTGTAGATTACTTGATCTTGAAATATCTTGACCTTGAGGTCTTCTGCTTGCCTCTCCGCGTCGGGCAACACTTTCACGCCAAAAGATAGCACAACGCCGTGGTAAGGATCGGTTTTCTTCACTGTCGAAGCTTCTACGACATCACGCCTAGTTACCGGCCCAATGTCTGAAACCCGAATTGGAACGCCCCGCCGCTTTAGCATCTCAGATACTGCTTCGAGGGAACCCAAAGTGTCTGTCTTCAAAATAACGCCGTTGTTTTCGGTGCTTCTGACTACTTGTTTGATTTCAGATTCGATAGTAGCTTTAGCAGCTTCAACCTCGCTTTCGTGAAGTACGCCTAATACGGGCGAGCCCGCCAGAACCCCCTCAAGGTCAGGAGTTATGATTTTTACTCCTGCAGCTGCTATAATCGAACTTACCGGTGCAAACTTGTCTCTCGGATCGCGCATCTCATCAAGCGGCTTTGGCAGGAACATTCCCTTGACCCGGGTGACCGTGGGCCCTTCCTTTTTCGCTACGACTATCTCGTCCCCAACGCTAATCCGTCCGTCCAGCAGGATGATGTTGGCCGTTTCACCCAGACCTTCTTCTTGCTTTATTTCAAGAACGAGACCCCGCGCGGGTGCTTTTTCTGAGATCGTCAAACGCTTCTTCAAGTACGCCTGCGTCAGGCCGATAAGAACTCCGATTAGCTCGGGAATACCTTCTCCCGATCTCGCACTCACGGGGACTATTGCTACCTGCTTTGTGAAATCGCGAACACGGTAAAGAGCTTCCGAATCAATGCCAACTCTTGAAAGAGATCCGACCACGGTATAGATTTTCTCGTCCAAGGAATCCTGCACGGATTTATCCTGCCGCTTGATCGACTCAGTGATGAAGGGAGTCTTTGATTTTCTCCAGCCCGAAATCGTATCCACTTTGTTTAGAGCAACGACGAATGGTACTTTTCTAGCCTTCAAGATCTCCAGACTTTCGTAGGTTTGCACCTCCAGTCCCCGCTGAACGTCAACGACGAGTATCGAGATATCGGCTGCAGATCCGCCCCTAGTCCTGAGATTCGTAAAAATCTCGTGCCCCGGTGTATCAATTACCAGCAGGCCCGGAACTTTGATTTCCCCGCCCCCAAGAGATTTTAGCATGGGGCCGCAGATTTCTTTTAGGGTGTCGATCGGAAAGAAGCTCGCGCCTATGTGCTGCGTAATTCCGCCAGATTCACGGGACTGGACCGCAGTGCCCCTTATCTTGTCGAGGAGGGAGGTTTTTCCAGAGTCAACGTGCCCCAGAACAACGACTACAGGTTGCCTGATCTGGGCAGTGCTTTGAGTTGACATTGGATATCACTGTTCTACCTTTTGCTCCGAATTGCGATTCTTTGCTTCTGTCAGGTCTTCGCTTAACTCACAGAAAAAGCTCGTGCCTTCAGCTCGGAAAGAGGATCTTCGACTCTCGTTCGAAGCTTTCCTGTGAATCGGACGCGTGAATCACGTTTTCGGTGTAGCCGAGACTCAGGTCGCCCCTAACTGTGCCTGCAGCGGCTTCCGAGCTCTTCGTTATGCCTATCATGCGCCTAACGACGTTCACGGCGTCACTTCCCTCAAGGATTGCGGCCACGGCAGCGCCTGAGGTAATAAAATTCTCGAGCTCGGGATAAAACGGCTTGCCCACGTGGGGCGAATAAAAATTCTGAGCCAGCGATCTGTCAAATTGAACCATCTTGAGAGCTTCAATCTTGAAGCCCTTCCTTTCAAACCGGGAAATAATCTCGCCGACGAGAGCGCGCTTGACCCCATCTGGTTTTACAACGATGAGGGTTCTGTCCATAGTGTTCACTTGCTTTTTGGGGCAGAGGCCGCTTGCTGAGATTTCTGCGCGGGCTTGACCGATCTAGTTTCAGCGCGAGACCACTTTAGCTTGCGCGGATCGCGTTTTAGTTCAAGCGAGTTCTTCTTGCACTTTGAAGAGCAGAACCAGAAAGTAGTTGCGTCGTTTCTAACGTACATTATTCCGTTGCCAAGCGGAATAATCCGGCCGCAGAACGAACATCTCCTTGGAGTATAGGACATGCGAATCTATCACGTTTGAAACTCTTGATGGATACGAAATTGATCTCACCGATAGGTGATTTACTTGATCTTCCGGGCTTCTCTCTCAGTTTCTCGAAGCATTAGAACGTCAGCCATTCGGACAGGTCCTTTTACGTTCCGAGTGAGAATCCTTCCTCGGTCCCGTCCTTCAAGCAGTTTTACTCTAACCTGTGTGATCTCGCCAGCGACGCCAGTTCGGCCGACAACTTGGATAACTTCAGCGGCTGTGACGCGTTCTTCTGCTCGGGTACTCAAAACTCTCTACCTCTCATTTAGCTTGCAGTCTTTAACTTCTCTACTGCTCTAACAACTTGGTCTATCAACGGCTGAGCATCCCCAGATTCGACAATGCAAGCCGAGGCCGCGCCAACATCGATTCCTAGAGCCGGGGCCATGTTAGCTTTGGTCGGAACGAAGACGTAGGGAACTTGCCTTTCGTCGCAAATCAACGGTAGATGGGCCACGACTTCTGGCGGCTGTACGTCCTCAGCAATGATTACGAGCTTTGCGATTCCCCTTTCGATTGCTTTCGTAGTCTCGTTGGTTCCTTTTCTAACCTTCCCGGTTTGCTTTGCCTGTCTCAGGGCCTCGTACGCAGCGTCCGAGATTTCTTTCGGCGTCTCAAATTTGCTAAAATATGGTTTTGACATTTAAATCACTTCAAGATAATGCCCTGTCGCGAGCGCAGCGACAAATATGCAAAATACTCTCTAGTAGTTGGGTTCATCCAGAAATCGCCCATTTCGAGATTTTATCGCATGCTTATAAAATCTTACCATGCGTTTTATTTTGCAGACAGTATTGCGACCTCTCTTGAGTCAGCTCGGCAAAAGCCGAAGCGGACAAACTGCACAATCGTGCCCAACGCAAGACGTGCGAAAGATGGTTCGGCAAATCCCCGCACCTTTTTCAGGCTTTGAGGGTTGAATTCTTCATTGATGACTAGCGGCCCGGGAATCCAAACCTCAATCTCAGGGTTTCCAACCGAAGCGTCAAGCCACTGGATTTTGGGGATTTCGCGCCCTGGTTCATTTCCGTCATAAATCCCGTTAACTTCATTGTCCGAAATACCGGTAATTTTGACGTTGTAGGCTTCAATCAGGCGAATTCTAGATCCAATTGATAATTTTCTAAAATCATCACTTGGAACAAAGAATGATCCGGATGCTGTTATCTCGCGCCTGCCATAGCTTTCGTTATCGGGATGATACGCCAGACTAACATTGGTGTGAGGAGCGCCTTCGACCCTGAGCTTAATCGGATCGGGCACGAAGAAATATCTAGCAGCAATCGGATCTAGGATTTTTCTGTTGATGCTTTCAAGATAGTCCCAAGTAGGGACAGATTCCACTTTACTTAGTCCCATGCTCAGGATGAAGGTTCGAATCGCTTCTGGAACAATCCCTCTTCTTCTTAGGGCGGAAATCGTTGGCAGGCGAGGATCGTCCCATCCGTCGACAAGCCCTTCGTCGACGAGCTTCCTAAGCTTGCGTTTTGACATTGTTGTGTTTTGCAAATTGAGTCGTGAGAATTCTACAATGATCGGTTTCCTCATTCCGAGCGAGTCAAGTATGCTGTAGTAGAGCTCGTCGCGTAACTCGTACTCCTTAGAACGCATCGCATGGGTGACCCCGTCGAGACTGTCTTCGATAGGGCCGTCAAAGTCATACGTCGGCCAAGCTTTGTATTTTGTAGCCTGCCTGGGATGTTCCTCCAGCACTACACGGAACAGCACGGGGTCGCGCATAGCCGTGTTATGACTGGTTAAATCGCCTACATATCTCAATGTAGCGAAGTTTTCCGGATACTTGCCGCCGATCATGTCGCGCCAAGCTGCAGAGTTTTTTTCGATGCCTTGATTTCTGTGCTCGCAAACCTCGCTCTTTGCTCTTAGGTCTCTCATCTTCTCTTGAGAACAGAAACAGACATATGCTTTGGACGTGGCAATCATTTTCTCAGCGACCGCGTAGAACTTGGCCATGTCGTCTGAGGCGTACTTGATCAAGTCCGGCTTGAGCCCAAGCCACTCAAAAGAATCGAGAAAAGCTCCATAGTATTCCGCCCTTTCCGCCGCAGGATTTGTGTCGTCATATCGAAGGATAAAGCGCCCGGAGTATGCCTTCGCGTATTCGCCGCCGAAAATTGCTGCTTTTGCGTGACCGATGTGCATGAAACCGTTCGGTTCAGGCGGGAACCTGGTTACAACAGCTCCAATCCGAGCTCCTTCTAGCGGAGCAAGAATTGCTTCCCTTTCGGAGTCTTTTTTCGAGATCTCTTTGCGTCTTGCGGTTTCGCTTTCTAAGGTTCCCGGAAATTCTACTTCGATTCTTTTGACTAGGACATCAGGACTAGTCGACTTTATTTCGCCGACTACAGTCCGGACAATTGCCCCAATTTCCTTTGACTGACTGCGGAGCGATGGGTTTTCCGCCATTATCCTGCCTATGACTGCTCCAGGATTCGCGACACCCTTGTGCTCTATTGCGTTGAGCAGTGCGTATTTTCTGGCTAGCTTTTCGACTTCTGGGTGGTCCAACTATACCATCTCAAGAGATATCTCTCGTGAACGATGGGAATAACGAGCAACAAATTCCGCTAAATCCGCTCAATAATCTCTTTGAGCGGCGTACTCATAAAGTAGTTTTATCGTTTCTTTGGAGTCGGGATGAGCTGCGCCTTCGTCGCTTGTAATTTCCTCAAACCAGTGAATCGATTTTTCGTAGTGTTCTTGTGCCACACGCCGAGCGTAATCGATAGATCCGCTTGATCCCATTTTTTCGAAAATGTCCCTTACTTCGTCCTCAGTTTTGGAAAGTCTGGGCTTTGACAATACCGAAATCATATGGTTCCTTTCTTCTTCAGACGATTCTTTCAGGCAGTGGATTAGCATCAGAGTTCGTTTCCCTTCATAGATATCGCCCAGGATCTCCTTGCCGTATTTTTCTTGGGATGCGGTAAGATTTAGGACGTCGTCGATGATCTGAAAGGCAATTCCAAGATGTTTTCCTGTCGTTATCAATCGATCAAGCAATTCAATGCTTGGAGGAGTTTTGCTTTTGCTACTCGATAACATAACTCCAAGTCTAGAGGGGGCTATGCAAGTGTACCATGCAGCCTTTTTCGTAACCATCAAAAAATAATCCTGTTCATCGACATCCCAATTGTCGGAACAGGACCACGATAATTCTATATGCTGGCCCTCGGTTGTTTCATTCAGCATTGTGCAAAATTCAGACAGAACTGAAATTGTTGTCCTTTCTCCCAATCTATCTCGATTGCTCAGTAGAAGCTCCCACATCTTGCCATGGAGAGCGTCTCCTGCGTTGATCGAGAGGGGCACGCCGTATTTCTTGTGCAATACCGGTGAACCCCTTCTTAGATCAGATTCATCTTCGATGTCGTCGTGGATAAGTATCCAGTTTTGGAAAATTTCCAATGCAGCCGCAGTTACTAGTGCATCTTCCCTCGTACCTCCAAAAAGTTGACACCATAATATGCACATGAGGCCCCTGATTCCTTTACCTCCTCGCTTTGGATAATCTCGCATCATTTCGTAGAGGTTCGAGATCGAAGGGTCAGAGTGCGATCGCGGTAGATAGTCCAGGGCAATTTGATCCAGTTCTGCTTTGTTCCGGGAAAGGAGGGAAAGAAGCTCGTCAGTAGACTTGGCTAACATTTCCAATGGATTAAATTCGCTTTCCTCGATCTATAGTAGTAGCTGGTACATCATAATGCCCGAGAATCAACTTAAGAAGTCTTTCATCTTCCTTGCCGTTTACAAAAAAGACTTCGGTTCCTTTTTCTCGGAGCCTGAACCCTAGCGAAACTTTGGACGCGATGCCGCCCGTCACGTCGTATTTTCTTTCTTCAGATAAAAACTCCGTTGAGTTTCTTAATGTCCTGATTATAGGACCCTGGATTTTGCGCGTCGGATAAATTCCGTCTACGTCCATCGCAAAAATCTGCCTATCTACTTCGATGCTTTTCGCTATCGCCTCGCAAATTGTGTCGCCCGAAACAATTGAAGCGCCTTTCCGAAAGACATCAACATAGCCGAAGGAAATCGGAATTAAATCGTTTGAGAAGGCATTCCTTACTCTTCGTAAGCCTGTTTCAGAAAGTGCAATTTCGCGTCTCTCGATCAATTCACTTGGAAGGATACTTTCAAGGTTAATACCGAACTCGTCTAGTACATTTCTAATTCGGGAATGCAACTCGAGCATCGCACCCGTGGTCTTTGCGATACCGCGCGCTGTTACTTTCCCTTTCTTGGTGGTTAAGCCAAATCGTTTTGCATAGTAGTGACCGAAGGAACCCCCGCCGTGTACTAGAATCAATTTGTGGCTAGGGGAAGGCAACCCAGATTTTTTCAGTTGGCGTCCAATGCTCCTCAGAGCGGGCTGATCAAATGATCTAGCTCTGTCCTTATGGGTAACCAAGCTACCGCCTAACTTTACAATTGTAACTTTGAATCCTTTACGATCATCAATCATCTATCTTGAGTCCTTCTTGTGACAGATCTGTCAGAAATGTATGTCGATATTCTTGCGAAAGTGTAGAAGCAGTTTTCTGAGAGCTGGACTCCCCCGGGAGTGCAATCACGCTGCCTCCCCCTCCTGCCCCAGTGATTTTCACTCCGTAGCACGGCCCTGCTGAGTTGATCTTTTCGATTAGTTTTTCAATCGAAGAATTCGATACCCCGATCCAATCAAGCGCTGTTTGTGAGAGATTCATCAAAGAACCTAGCAGTGGAAGGTCGTGCTTTTGGATTGCTTCGACCCCTAGCTCGCAAAACCTCGATATCGATTGAACCAGAGTGCCAAAAGTGGAAGGATAGGAATCCCGCACGCTCGATACTTTCTGAATTAATTCAGACGTGTTCCTTTCGGTATTAGAGAATACCACTAGGAACTGCACTTGCTTTGTTGTCTGTATTGGTTCGAAGCCCTTAGTTCGATTAAACAATATGGCGCCGCCGCTGTAGCTCGTTGCGATGTCAATGCCCGAAGCGTTGCCGTGCACCGCAGCTTCACCCGGGCTCGCGAGCTTCAGCACATTTTCCTGGTTTGCCTTGACTCCGAAAAATTCTAGCATGGCTGCTGCAGTTGCAACTGAAACTGCGGCTGATGAGCCAAGTCCAGAGCCAGGAGGAAGTTCCGATTCAATCTCGATGTGAACCCTCTCGTTTGCTTCAAAGTCCTTCATCGCCTTTCGGGCAACAGACTTTACAGCCACGAATTTATGGTCGTCCTTTGTCAGATAGGACCTCGTCCCTTTGTAAGATACTATACTCTTCTCGTCTGCAGAGGGCCATACCAGGACACTTGCGCGCTTGTTTATCGCGGCCGAAATCGCAAGAGAGTCGTGTACCACGAAGTGTTCCCCCAAAATAATTATCTTACCCGGGGCACTTGCTCTAATCGGACGAGCGTCTGACCTTGTCATAATAACTGCACCGCTGAATATCCTACCACGGCACTCATGTCGCCAGTGGTATCGCCGCTCGTGGCGTACTTTAGTAATTCGCTTTTCTCACCTCCAAACTTCTTGGAGACGCGAATGGCCGTGGCTATCGGGCCGTACCCGCACGCGGTGACATTGTCCCGCTCGAGCACTGAGTAGAAGCCAGTTGCATCAAGTTCGGAAACTTTCCCCAAGAGTTTTTGATCTTTTTGGTTGGCGCGAGGTTGCGGCTCGTAATGAGTCAAATCACTTGAAGCCAGAATCAGAAAGCGCTCTTTTTCATGCGATGGCGAGTTGATTACATTGCATATCCCCTCCGCGAGATCCTTCGAAGTCTCGTTATCCTGCATCATCATCGAGATTGGCACGAAGCTGAATGAGTGGGGTCTACATGAAGCAATCAAAAATGGGAGCTGAACCTCTATTGAATGCTCGCGGGCATGTGCGGAAGAATCTGAATCGAGAATATCTGTACTATCTGCGAGCTCGTCGCGTAAACTCTGGTCGACTTTAACTTCGCCCAGGGGCGTCAGCCAAGACGAATCGGGCGATAGTGCGACTCCGCTCCCCAATCCGTAATGATTGGGGCCAAGGATTATTGCCTCAAATTTTGCATCCCCCAAGAGCCTTGAAATCTTGAGAAAAGAATGAGCCGCTACAGCGCCGGAGTACTCATAGCCCGCATGCGGGACAACAAAGCAATGAACCCTAGATTTGCTTTCCTTGTTCTCCGCCTTCAGCTCATCGGGGAAAGTAATACCGGGACCAATTTCCGTGTTTTGAAATGCGTCCTTTATGGACTGCAGCAGTTCCCCTTTGCTTGCCGGATAAAAATAGCCAGCAACGGCGGGTAGGCGAATCCCCGAGCCGCTTGGTTTCAATCTAGGACATCAACGACAAGGGTTAAGCGTTTTCGTACCCGTATCCGCCCTCGTCTCCCTCTTCCTCTTCTTCGACGAGCTTCGTCTCAAAGTCCATTACCGTTAACTTCATAGCTTGATCTGAAGTAATGTTACCGGTGTGAAGTAAAACATCGCGCGCCAGAAGCCAGAACACTGCAGCGAGCGCGCTCCTGCCTCGGTTATTCGCAGGGATTACAATATCCACGTTTTCAGTAACGTTGTCGGTGTCGCATATAGCTACAACGGGAATGCCGAGTTTTGATGACTCTTCAACTGCTTGAAAGTCTACAGCAGGGTCAGCAACGAGCACCACTTCCGGATCAAGATGACGCGGAAAAAGAGGATTTGTGAATGTCCCGGGCATGAACCTCCCTGTCAGGGAAATCGTCCCGGTCGCTTGGCAGAACTTTTCTATCGGGGTCTTTGCGTACTCTCTTGCAGAGTAGACCACAACTCGTGCTAGTTCCGAACGGGCTATAAAACGGGCGGCGGCGTCGATTCGAGCCAGTGTTTTTGATACCTCGATGACGTGCAAGCCATTAGCCTGGGTTCGGCTAACGAACTGGGCCATGCTTTTCGTTTTCACTAGAGTTCCGATCCTAATACCTGTAGAAAGCAAGGCTCTTTCAGACAGTCCGGGAGCTATCGTCGCTTCCGCGGATCCTTCTTCTTCGATTTCGGTTTCAGCCAAAGTACAAAGCTACCGTTAAACAGGAAGAAAGACCGCTCGCGCGTATTTATGAGCTACCGTCTAACCGAGATAGCGCATGCTCGAGCTATCAAACCTATCGATCCGCTCGAAATTCTCGGGAGCGTTGCTGCGCGGAAGAGTGAAAAGCTCTGGATGCGCTTGCAGCCAGTTCCCGGTTGACATCGAAACAGATTCGTGATCTGCACCCAGCGCTCCACTGCAGATGTTCCTGCAGAGCCTACGAACATCCCCCTCGTCCAAGAAGCCCAGGCTGTGCAGATACTCGTGCATCAAGACCATGAATATGAAAGAATTAACGTGGCTTCCTGCAACAACAGATCTCATAGCCTTAACGAGCGCCTTGTTCAGGACAATCGAATTTGAGCCGACCGGATGAAACGCACCAATGGTATTCGGCATGTCGGCCAGCACGAGCGCAAGGCCAGCACGATGCCTACCGATCTGCTTTTCGACTACTCGCTTGACGATTTCGAACAGCTGATCGTAATCAGCTGCTGTCTCCACTTTTTGCCTAATATCTCTGTATTTTTCTATATTATCTGACATAATTTGCGAACTCCAGCGTCCGCAAAGACGATTTTAGAGCGGAATGTTGTTGCTTCTCAGAAGAGCTTCGAACATTTCCATTGGACCTGCCCCAATCTGAGCGTCGACTAATTTACCTCTGTTGAAGAGCATTACAGTTGGGATGCTCATTATGCCATATTTCTGAGACAGGGCTTGGTTTTCATCCACGTTGACTTTAACGACCTTGATTTTTCCAGAGTACTTTTCGCTCAGAGAATCAATAATGGGCGATACCATTCTGCACGGACCGCACCAAGAAGCCCAAAAGTCAACTAGCACAGGAACATTAGATTCCTCTACTTCGTTTTTCCAATTTTGAGCAGTTCCAGTTACAATCGCTTGCGGCATGAAACAGTGATTGTACTCCGTACTATTTAAGGGTAATCTCCCTACAATACGTGTTTAATCCCGAAAATAAACTATTCACGGAGACGGAAGCAAATTCGTCTACGACCGATGTCTCCAGACCCCTTGCTGAGAAAAGCTTCCACGAGTCCGATCTTTTCAAGCAAGTCCATGTGGTCCATTATAGTAGAGTAGGAAGCACCTACATCTTTCGAGAGATCTTCGGCAGACATTGCTCCCTTCGCCAGAGATTGCAATATCTTCACTCTCGTGTCGCAGGGAGTAACAACCTTGTAGTTCCCTATTTCAACCAGGCAGAACTGACCCATCCTGCTTTTGATTTCTTTTACTTTCAAAATATCTGATTATAGAATAGGACAGATCCAATATTAGGCTTTTCGCTTTAATCCCGAACATTCGGGTTATAGGCTAAACGCGTTCGTTTGCGAACTCGGAGTGCCTGCGCCACAGAGCTTCATTGTATGGGGTAAGCTGGTCAATAACGTCCGTGCTCGTGATGAGCATTCGCCTGCAGCAATATCTCTTCAATCCCAGACTATCTAGGACTTTTTTCGGATCTTCGCCCGCTTTAACCCTCTGTTGAAAGCTTGCGTACTTGTCGGCAACCAGAGAACCGCAGGTAAAGCACCTGACTGGAACTATCATTGGTATTCTCTAATCCTAAACGCCTAATCAAGATTACCTGTAGGATTTTTGCTTTCTTCTTCGAGGGCCCGGTCCGCCGAACTTCTTAGTTTCAGACTGCCTAAAGTCTCCCGAGAGAAGATGGACGTCGTACTCGCTTATTCTCCTGCGTAGTTCCTGACCCCGAGTCCAGTCGACGAGAGCCCTGCTGATTGCCATCGCGGACGCCTCAGCTTGCCCCATAAAGCCACCGCCCGAAACTCGTACGTCGATGTCTACTTTATCCCGAAGATCGCCAGACAATATTACGGGCGTCATCATCCGCTGCCGTGCGACGTTTGGCGAGGTTATTTCCAGAGGCACGTTATTAATTCTGATTTTTCCGGTTCCAGGCATTATAGCAGCGGTTGCTCTAGCCTGCTTTCTAGAACCAGAGTAAAGCTTGGTCTTTTTTTGGGCTACCAATTTTAGTTTGAACCTCCTTTCCAACCAATGCGGTGGGCGATCTCACCTAGCTGGACGTAATATGCGGATGGCTTTGTCGCATTTGAATCTTCATAACCGGAGAATTTCATTTTCTCTAGTTTTTCGGGAATCCCAACGTATACTCGGAGTCTTTTCATAGCTGCCATGCCTTTCGGTTTTCTTCTTGGAACCATTCCGCGGATCATCCTAGTGAGCATCCCGTTCGGTGTGCGATCGTGAAACGGTCCGTGCTTCGGATGGACCACACTTGCGATCTTCAGGTATTCCAGCCAAGTATTCATCACATCACTTCTCTGTCCGGACAGCAGGCACTTTTCCGCGTTGACTATGATTACGCGATCTCCGCTGAGCAACCGTTTTGCGGAATTTGAACACAATCTCCCAGCGATTTGTCCTGTTGCATCAACGTAGTGCACCTGTGGTTGGACTTTCGCCCTCTGTGATTCAGGTGCCTTTTCCTGTATAGCTACAGTCTCAGCCAAGTAATATGACACCTTTGCTAGATTGATTTCCGTCTGCCAGTTCGGCAAGATTCAGGCATTTGCCGCCGGAGCCTTCGATCTTTGAGCGGGCACCTCTTGAGAATGAATAGGCAGCTACTGTTACCTTGTGCGTGATGTTTCCTCCGCCCAGTACCTTTCCAACAACAATGACTTTGGATTCGTCTTTCGAAGACCTGTCGATATCTCCGATATTAACCGAGCGCCTATTCTTTCTCGAAGCATATAGTTTCTCGGAAACATCCTCCCAAACTCCAGCTTTGGTCTTTCTGGAAAGCTTGTGGAACGACGATGCCAAAAGTAGCCTTGACGAATTTCTCTTCATTTCGATTACCTTCTAGGCTGCCACTACCTGGGTAGAAATGTTTGAAAGTGATTTTTGGAGCGTCTGGATCGAGCGAATGAAAATTTCCGGAGCGCTCAGTGATCCGACTGATTCTATCACCAAGTCAAACTCATCCGGTCTGCCTGTTTCGACAAGGACCGAGACAGCGGTTGGCTGCCATTTTGCATGTTCGTTTCCTTTGCCCAGCCTGGCATAAGCTTCAAGTTTTATTCTCTGACCCGGAGCGAGCTTTACTATTGGAATATCACCGGAAACCGGTTTTGATTCTGGATCTTCCGAGACCAGGTCCGAAGACATTACAGTTTTCGGTCGGTCGGTTGCTTCCGAGTCGAGGACAAGAAGAACTCTGCATTTGGGGCAACCAAGAGCGCTTTTGCAATCGCAGTCCTCGGGAAGATTGTAGCGAACGAGATCTGTTTTCAGAGGGATCAAACCCAACCGGTGAGCCACCAATTCGTCGAACATCACGGAAGAATTTTCCAAGATCAC
>JASHSF010000172.1 GCA_030036955.1 Nitrososphaerales archaeon | reverse complement strand
TAACATGCGTTCTCGAAAATTATCGAGCTCTGCCCGCAGTCCGGGCAGTGCTTTAGCTCTGGTTCGAGCTGGACTACCTTGCCGCTCAGGTTCTCGAGAGCCTTTGCAACTGCGTCCGGAACGGAGAGGAGCTGCTGGCCGTTGTCCCACGCGACGTCCCTGCCCTGGATTCCCTTGAGCGAATGAATCACGTCGCTGATGTTTCCGCCGTGCTGCAGGAACAGGCTAATCAAGCGACCGAGCGCTTCCGCGTCGGCCTTTTCGTCTCCTCCCGATTTTCCGAGGGTAACGAAAGTTTCGCGGATTGACTCGTCGCCGTTCCTGTTTGCCGTGACGTATAGATTCCCCTGGGGGAGCTTCATCTTGATCGTCTGACCCGTGAGGACGTTCGGCCTATCATAAATTTCTCTCTGAACGGTTCCGGCTTTTTGCTTTGCAGCTTCCTCATTCGTCAAGAGAATGCCCTCCCGGGCTCCTTCCCTGTAAACGGTGATGCCCTTGCAGCCTGCCTTCCACGCCTGGACGTAGATCTTTTTCACTTCCTCGACGGTCGTGTTTCGCGGAATGTTCACGGTGCTCGAGATACTCGAGTCGATGTGCTTCTGAATTGTTCCCTGCATTTGAACACGGAAATCTGCCTTTATGTTGTGCGAAGTCACGAAAATGTCCGGAAGTTTAGTTTCGTCGTGAATCCCGGTCCTTTTCATGTACTCTTGTACGAGCGGGTGGAACACGCGGAATGATTCTCCTGAGAGAGACTTGCTCTTCCTGACGTAGCTCAACGCGAAGATCGGTTCGATACCGGAAGTAGTGCCCGCAAGTATCGCTCCACTTCCAACCGGAGGAACCGTGAGGAGGCAGGAATTTCGCAGGCTCTGTTTCTTGATCTTCTCCTTGACTGCCGTGTCAAGGCGCGAAACGAAAGCTCTCGAGAGGTGCTTCTCGGGAATTATCGCCGGGGCGGGTCCCTTTTCGGCCGCGAGGTTTGAGCTCTCGTCGTAGCAGGTGTTCTTAATCCGGTCGAGCATCCTGTCGACGAATTTAATCGACGAGGGAGAATCGTACTTCAGGTTCAATTTGATCAGCATGTCGGCTAGTCCCGTAAAGCCGACACCAATTCTCCTCGACCAGAGCGAAGCCTTCGTCTGCTCCCGCAGGGGGTGCTTATCCGAATTGTAATCCAGCACGTTGTCGAGGAAGCGGGTCGCATACCTGACAGCTTTTTCGAGGTTCCTCCAGTCGATTCTCGCCCTGTCGGAAAACTCGTCGACCACGAACGCCGAGAGGTTGATGTTTCCGAGGCAGCAGCAACCATAGTCCTCGAGGCACTGCTCCGAGCAGGGGTTGAAACCGTGCACTTCCATCCCGTTGTACTCCGTCGGAGATTCGTCCTTGACGTTGTCCCAGAAAATAATTCCCGGCTCAGCGCTCGCGTGCGCCGAAGTGACGAGCTTATCCCAGAGCTCGCGCGCTCTAACTGTGCGCCTGACCTTCGCCTTTTCGTTTTCGAAGGAGAGCTCAAAGTCCTCGTCGTTTTCTACAGCTTTCATGAATTTGTTCGTGATGCACACGCTGATGTTTGCGTGCGTAACCTTCGATAGGTCGTTCTTGACTTCAATAAAGTCCATGACGTCCGGGTGATCGACGTGAATCGTTATCATCAGAGCCCCTCGCCGTCCTGCTTGGCCGATAGTCCCGGTCGTGACGGAGAACAGCTCCATGAAGGACACGGAACCAGTGGACACTACGGCAGAGTTGTTCACCGGAGATCCTTTCGGCCGGAGGATCGAAATGTCCGTTCCGACTCCTCCGCCGTAAGAATAAGTCCTGCCCGCTTCTTTGCAAAATTCAAATATCGATTCGAGAGAATCGCTACGGATGGGAAGATAATAACAATTCAACAGCGTCGAGCGCCTGGGCTGGCCCGCCCCAAACATTATTCGCCCGCCTGGGATGAACCTGAAATTTTCTAAGAGCCAGTAAAATTTCTTCTCCCAGTCATGGCGTTTTTCTTCCGTCGCCTCTACTGAGGCAAGCTCCCTAGCAACGCGCGCCCACATGTCGGCGGGACTACGTTCTACTATCTGGCCTTTCAAATCTCGCAAGGCGTACTTTTCGTAGAACACTCTCGCGCGGAGCTCATCGTCGTTGAAGTAGTCGAGCGTCTCCTTCGGAAGCTCCATAGGAGTCCTTATGCGGTCGAGCTGGCGAGCAGCTTCGCTTACGTCTTCCTCCTCTTCTGCTACTTTGTCGTCGATTGAATCTATTTTTTCCAATTCATGATCACTTACATTTTCAAATCATTGTCAACAATTTCGATCTCTATCTTGCGAAGAAAGATCTACTTTTTCTGTCCCGGCAGGCATTGACAAACTTGTTAGCGGATTTTTGCAACACACTTTTCCTTTCGAACCCTGGCCCAAACACGCACGCTGAAACAGGTGATATTCTACATTCTAGCATTTTTGTCTTTACACCGAGAAAGTAAGAGCACAGCATGCTCGCATGAATCCTATATAATATTAAGCAGTGATCCGAAACAGTAATAGAAAATTTTCGCTAGCCCGTATTTTCTTGTTAGAAATTTTTGACAATGCGATCCCGTAAAATTTCAAAACGATTTTTCGTCTGGCAGGAAGAAAACCAGAAAATTATTTCCAACTGAATTCCGATTAGGCGTTAGCTTCAAAACATTTAGAATTCGTCGTAAACTGCAAGCATGTGAATGCAAGCTATCTGGCTCTAAAAATTTGCACTTAGGCAAGTAAAAGTGCCTGCGACACAAGCGACGTCGATTTACAACTGCCGCATCGCTCTGCATAGAATACTTTGGCTCCACACTTTTTGCATATTTCGGGTTTGCGAGAGAAACGAGCAAAGGGTATCTTACCCGACACGGTAGCGAGCAGGTTCGGCACATCGAAAGTGAAGCTTTCTTTTTCCGGCTTTGGAAAAACAAAATTCAACAAGCTTCCTCCGCTTGTGGCCTTGCTGAGCGCAGATACACCGGAAAGAATGTCCTGGTTGTTGTAAAAGTCTGCAAAAATAGAAAGACCAGTTTCGTAAAACCCGCCGCGCTTTTCGTGCGACCTACCGTAGTGCTCGGAGTCAATGTCGGACAGGCGGCTGAGATCTTGCGTCTCGACCATCGACACAAACGCCTTCTGCCCAACCTTCTCTCCTTTTTCGAGCGCAACCTTCGAAGCTGTCTCCAAAATCTTGAGCGCAATCTCCTGGCGCGTCATTGTTTCCCTTTCGCTCATCAAGCTCGAGACAGCGTCGTTCAACCCGACCATGTTGATTATGAGTGGCATGTCCTCAATCGAGGACACGACTGGAAGTTGGGAGATCCCTGGGAGCAATCCTAGCTTGAGCGATTCTCTCACCTGCTCCTTTCTCAGGTTGAGTGCGCCCACCGCTGTCTGGAGAAGTAGGGCGAGCTTTGCGCGGAAGTACGTCTCATCTTTGTTGGATTCATAAGCGAGCCTTGGCAGGTTTATGGTGAGATTATCGAGGAGGGCAATTCCGTCAACGTCAACCGCGCTCCTGTGTTGCAGACCGCCTGCTATCGAGGTGATGCCGTACCCCGAGAAAGTGTACTTGCCATCCCACTCGACGGCAACGTCCCCGCCTTCCTTAATGATGTTCGAAACGCCCTCGATGAGCTGTCTGTCAAGATACTTCCCTGTGCTCACGATCAAATTTACCGGAGGCATCGGCACTTTAGCAGCAAAGCGAGCGTACGCTGAGAGTAGTGACTGCCTTAACTCAAGCTGAGCGGAAACATCTTCGTCTTTGGATGGTTCGCCAATCCTGAAGCTCACCGATCGTGCCTTGCCCTCGCCGACAAGCGCCGAGAGAGTGAGCAACAGCCGCGAGAACATGCTCGTCTGCTCCTCCTGGGTCCTCTGAGAGTAGAGCTTCGTCAAGTACGGAAGAAGGTTGTCGAAGCAGACTTCGTTTGATACCTCCTTGCTCAGGACGCTCACCAGAATCTCTAGCGTGTCAAGAGCGGAATCAAAATTTCTTATCGGTCCGAGGCGGGGCATGTTGACGATTTTGCTTCCGAGGTTGATCGGATTAGAATAGAGCGAGTTGAAATCGAAGTATAACACGTCGGGCATCAAGCTCCATGTGCCGAGGTTCGAAATGTGAATGTCTCCGGAGAGGTGCGCGTCAGCTACGTCCCGAGGAATTTTTGTGAGCATTGCAAATTCCGAAAATACCTTAACCGCAGTCTTTGAAAAGATGTAATCGATTGAACCAGCACTATCTCCTGCTTTCAGAATCAACTCGCTCACGTCGTGCACAGGCAAGCCAAGTCTCGTTAGCTTGTGGCGATACTCCTCGTAACCGTGTTCGACTAGAAGGCTGTTTACAATTTCGCGGATGAGGGGTGCAGTCAAATACGCCGTCTGAAATTTGTAAACGCGTGCTTCGGTTTCGCTAGCAATCTTTTGAGCTATTTCGGTCGGCATCCCTGCCTCTCTTACGAGCGACTGGAGGATCCTGTCCGCGTTAAATTCCTCCATGGCCTGCCTCGAGCTCCGAACGTACAGTTTTCCAGATTCAAGCATTGATTGCTCCTCGATTTGCCTCGTCAGGTTCAAGACCAGTCGGCCGAGGCTCGTAACTGCGTATTTCCGCTCCGCTCGGTTCAGGGCAATGAGGGTTTGCTTTACAAGCTTGCGGAGGTGGTAAGCGAATTTACCAGATTCTTTTTTTGACTTGAATCCCGCGAGCGTTTTTAGCTCCGAGTAGCTGAGAGGTCCCTTTGTGTTGAGAATCCGGAGAATGTCGAGTCTGTTGGGTGACGCAATCACAGAATAGATGGTTCTGACTCTGCGGGGCGCGCTCAATTAGCAGGACACCATTGCACAAGATAGAAGAGCTTCGGTCGGAAGGACAAAATTCAAACCTTTTGTAAATAAAATTAGATTCAAGATCATACGCTCCGACTGTTAATGTTAAAAAAGTTTGATAAAGTCAGTGCATCTTTGACCGACTACTCAATTTTCGGCGCGACAAATAATCGCTTCGAATTTCGCAACTGCTTCAAACAAATATGATAATAAGCTTCGGGGCGCACACTTTTTCGTATCTGGTTGAACAAACTCTGACATTGGAACAAGCTGGCGGTCCGAAGCAAATCACGGGTGACTCATCCCGATTCGATTCGCTTCTTACGGATCTGATTGCAAAAAAACCCGGTTATTCTCGTGAGAGGGTTCTTGAGCTAGTCAAAGAAAAGAGAGCAAAGGTGGGCGCTGGTTATCTCACTGACCAGGGCGCTCTGTTTCTCGTTGCATCGGATCTGAACGTTGCTCTCAAGTTTGATCCAACGCCTACGAGAGCGAAGCTCTCAGAGCTGCAAAGCGACCAACGGGAAGTCAGCGTAATCGCAAGAATAATTTCGATTGGAATTCCGCGAAGGTTTGAAAAGGATTCTCGCGAGGGTTTTCTCTTGAAGATTTTGCTCTGCGACGATAGTAAAAAGACGACGCAGGCGACTGTGTGGGATTATAAAGTTGGTTTGAAGATCATTTCTTCCTTTAGCCCAGGGGCTCTTGTAAAAATTACAAATTGCTACACAAGGGCGGGCATCGACGGTACACCGGTACTCAACATCGCCGATACATCGGAAATTAGTTCTCTCGATGAGGGTAATGCGATAGCAAATTCAATCCCTCTTCCGAAAGACCTCGTTGTCGAGCTTGATTCTGTTTCAGTCGGTTCTGGATCGCAAATCGTCAGAGGCGTCGTCGCTGAGGCAGTCAAACGGATGCAGTTCACCCGCGCCAAGGACAATTCTCAGAGTCACTTCCTCTCTTTCAGTCTAAATTCGTCAGAAAGCTCGCAGAAACGAATCAGGGTCGTGATATGGGGAAACTCCAACCCGGTGATTGAAAAATTAGCCGTAGGCGAAGCTGTGTCGCTGGGGAACGTGCGCCCCAAGATGAGCGGTTTCCAGGGTTCAGAAGAGATTGAACTCCATGGCGATGATTCTACCATTGTGCTCGAAAAGTGGGATGAGACCCTACATTACCTCTCGCAAGAAATGAAGAGTCTTGAAAAGTACTTTCAGAAATCTTCCGACGTAATCCAGAAGAAAGCTAGCCCTCAGACCCTTCCATTTGTTGCAAGGATCGTTTCGACGAACACCCCCTCGAGAGAGTCAGCTGCACATTTCCTGCTGATCGATTCTCGGAAAAGAAAAATCTCTCTGACGGTTCTTGAAGATGCTGCCTCCGATGCTGGCGGATTTCAAATCGACGATGTAGTGCTCTGCAAGCCGGACACGTTTGACGAGATGGGCCTTCGGGCGGTTTGCAAGAAGAAAGATTCGCTATCAAAGCTCAAACCCGAGCGCAAAGATATTCCTCTGTCGGACTCTCTCGTTTCCGCTATAGAAAACATTGAGCCGGGCGCAGTAGTTTCTGTCGACGCCATGACTCTTGCAGAATCAGTTTCGAGGGAAATTCAGACGAAAGACGGAAGTTTGGTACGAAGAAGTGAGGTTTCGCTCACAGATCCAAGCGGTGAGATCATGCTCTTTGCTTGGAGATCGCTTTCAAAAACCTTGGAGGGCTTGAAGCCGGGAATTAGATTGTGGGTGCGGGCGGCCGAAGTGCAGTCACACGAAGGCAGGAAATTTCTTCTTCTCAAGAATTATTCGAGGATCGAAAGGAAGGAAGAAATCTAATCTGCCCAGAATCCTCTCGTCGCCACGTAATTCTTTTCCGCGAGGTAGATGTTCCGATAAAACTGATCCTCGTCCGCGGTTCTTCGAATAATGCGCGCTGCAGTATCTACTCCGACGCCAAAGCCCGAGAGGATCACAATTGCTCTCGTTCCAAAGTTCTGTATGAGGCTAGAGGTTTTCCAGGCTCTGCGAAATTTTTTCTCCTCGCCTTCATTTAGTTCGAGGCCCCTCTTTTTCTTCTGAATTATTCGCGGCAGATCGTAATCTGAGAAATAAGTCTCCGTAATGAGCCTCGAGTGGCACAGAGGGCAGATTATGGGCTCCTTCACGTCGCTCGTCTTCTGAACCGATTCGTACTTTCCGCAGCTCAGGCAGAGGAATTTGTGCTTGACGTTACCCAGCCTGTTCTTTACGAGATCGAGAATGGTCTTTTCCATTGTCAGGGGCAGTGCGGCAAAACTCGAAGCAAACTCAAGAATTGGCTTTGCGAGCTCCGAATACTCGTCGACTTCGGCGACTCTAGCGATTAGCAAGCCCTCACGCAGATCATTCATAATCTTCGCAGTCATCTGGACGTCGTATTTTTCCTGAAACAGCTCTCTCAGAACTTCAGTGTACAGCGCGCTGCCGCGATACCTGTCCTGGATCAGCCTCGCGGCTCTTCTGTCGTACTGCGCACCCTTTTCTATGATTCCAAATTTCTTTGCGACATACCACGTCTTCCAGTTGAGTGGATGGGTTCCGGTGATTGAAGCTGTTAAAATTTCGTCGACCACGATGTTTTCCTTCAAAGCATCAGCAATCATCTTTGGCTCGAGCGCGCCGTTCGTCGAAAGAAGAATTCTGTAAGAGTCCGATTTAGCCTCGACAAGGTACCCTATCTTTGCAGAAAGAAGCGTGGAGAGTATGGTTGCAATAGTCTGGTTGATTTTCGTGCCAAAGCACGCGTGCAAGACAAAGGATGAACCAGCCTTTCTTCTCTCGATAACTATCGTTCTGTCGTCCGGAATTCCGCCCAGAGTTTTCGCGCTATCGACGAGCCTTTTCTCCTGATCGCGCGAAAAGGACGGAACCATTTCTCCGCCAGCAGCAATCTGGCGGCGCATCTTTCCAACTATCTGAGCTGTTTCGAACTCTACTGGAATCAATTCGCCGAACCAGTACGGAATCGTGCTGATGTCGCGCATCATCGGCTCGGCGTAGAGGATCCTCTTGTCGTCGTCGATCGAAACTATTCTCCAGGAATTCCCTTTCAAAACGAAGGGCTTCCCTGCCTCGCCGTATTCGCCGACGAATACTTGATCGAGACGTCCAACAATTTTCTTTGCCGTGATGTCGATCACGTCAAACTGTTGTATGTCCGGAATCGTGGAAACGTTTGTAAAATAATAGTTGTAAGTTCTCGGACCACGGCGGCGAATCAGCTCGGTGTCGTAGCGTATGATTCCCTGCCTCTCGAGAATACTGCAAACTGAATCGAGGTCTTCGAGCGTAGTGTCGCGGAACGAGTATGCATTCTGTATAAGAACTAACGCGTCTTCTACCTTGAAAGAGCTCTCTTCTAGTGCCAGGCCCGCGACGTGGTGCGCTATGACATCAAGCGCCTTTTGGTGCAGTAGAGAGGTTTCAAGAGAAGACTTTTCTACCCTCTGCGCGAGCGCTTTTGATTCTAGCTCTTCATCCAGTCGATTTGTTAGGATGAGCCCAACTGCCCTTTCTCTTGTTCTGTGGCGGCTGCGTCCGAACCGCTGGATTAGCTTGACCGCCTGCCGCGGGGATCCTACCTGCACCACGAGATTGACTGCGCCAATGTCGAGGCCTAATTCAAGCGAGGATGTGCAAACGACGATACCCGCTCCGCCAGCCCTCAGGACTGATTCCGTTGATTCGCGGCTCTCCTTTGAAAGCGAGCCATGGTGGACCTCCACCGGAATTTCCGGCGTCTTTGCTTTGAGAACCGCACCAACGAATTCGGCCTCGTCTCTAGTATTCGTAAAGACGAGTGTACTCTTGTCTTCCCCCCTCTTTTCGCTGATGTATTCTAGAATTCCATTTGCGAGATTGCTGAGGTTGCCAGGAACGTACCTGATGTCAATGTCGTAGCCTCTGGCAATGTTGTCGGTAACGATGGCGCACTTTCTGTTCGTTCCAACGAGAAAGGCGGCAGCTTCTTCGAGGTCCCCGACCGTGGCGGAGAGGCCAACGCGCATGAAATCCTTCGAATTTGCAATTCTCTCTACCCTCTCCAGGCCGATTGAAAGGTGCGCGCCCCTTTCGTTTCCGATCAGCTCGTGCACTTCGTCGACAACGACGACTTCGATGTTCGCCAGATACTGTCCAAATTTTCTGCTGGTCAGAATAATTGCAAGAGTTTCGGGCGTCGTGATCAAGACATCGGGTGGATCTTTCAGCATCTTTGCCCGTGCGGACGCGCTAGTGTCTCCATGCCTTAGATCTGCCCTCAGCCCTTCAGCTTCGGCATAGGAAATTATTCTCCGGAAAATGTCCCGGTTGAGAGCTCGAAGAGGAGTGATGTAGAGCATCCGGATACCGCGAACTTTGGACTCTCTCTTGGAGTGCGCAAGACGTGTGAAGAGCGGTATGACCGCAGCTTCCGTTTTGCCCGAGCCCGTCGGTGCAACCAGGAGGGCGTTTTTGCCCCGAATCAACAGCCGGTAAGATTTGCTCTGAATGGGAGTGAGCTGGGAGAATCCTAGCTTTTCGTACTTTTCCTGCACGTAGGAATCAAGCGATTCAAAGGAATCTAGAGTGATCTGCGCCATTTCTTCTGAACTGTCCTAAGCTCTCGTCAATCACGGCCTTACAAGTAAAGCACGTACTCCGAGGAAAATTCCGGAAATTAGAATACAGCACGTGCCTGCTCTTAAACTCTCACGTCAGGGAAAAAGATTGTCGAGAGTCAGGCTTCTGCTTGCGTGGTTCTTTTGCTCCGGCGCATGTTGTCGTAAATGTAGACGAAAATCAGAACGGTAACAAG
>JASHSF010000021.1 GCA_030036955.1 Nitrososphaerales archaeon | reverse complement strand
TTGTTGGCTTTGCTCTAAAGACAACTGTACCATAATTACTAGTCCAGCTTGTTACGTTCATTCTCCTCTTTTGACGTGTTGTTGAGTATTTTGTTAGTTGAACAGGATTAAATAGAGGAGAGCAATCTGCTCGTGCTAATTGAATAAGCAGCTATTTGTGAGCCTCATACCGATTCTTGTTTTGGTTTTTACTTTCGGATTTTATTTGGATTATTCTCTTGGATCTATGACAACGTCGAATACTTCGATTGCATTTGTTGATACTACAACAACTGAATATGGAACCGGACATCTTCCACTATGTTGTATAACGAGCTGTATTTCTTTGGCTCAGTGTACGGGAAATTGGACAGTCAATATCGCGGTGTCATACAATGGCTCCTGGAAAGGAAATTACAGTTTTGGAGACGAGGATCTTGAATATGGCAGGGGTTCTTGCGGTAATTGCAGTATTGTAACGGCAACTTTTGCCGGAGAGGGGAATGAAAAAGAAAGTTTTATTTTCGCAAACAACTATTGCGGTTTTGGATTTTTTGTGTCGGTTTCAGTGAATAAAAACGATGGGTCCAACGCCGTGTTGAATTTGAGTTCAAACGTAAGTGGATGGCCGATTTATTCGGATTCTACGTCAGCTCCATTTGGGAATGCGAACGTAGGATTTGATATAGAATGTTGATTATTTCTATTCGCAGGCATTCTGCATTTAGCGTTACAAATAATTTCGCGTTTAATACGAGATCGACTCGATAAAGGTACTTGGGAGTATCGTGTATTGTCTCAGCTGTCACTTTTCGAATGTCGAGCTCATGGATCCGGGTGATCCAATGTTCGAAGTCTCTCCGATTGCACGCGGTATTGGCCGGGGAATCTGTCCAATTCGCGCTGTCCAGTAGAACTGCTCGCGCCTTCGACGGTTTCTCCATACAGAAGCACGTATAGGCACGCAGTCCGCCGAGTGGCCGGGAATCCAAAATATCTAGCGTTTGCGCTTGATATAAATGTGCGAATTCTTGACCTATGCTATAGCATTTCTAAAATAAGAGTAGTACGTTATTTGAGTAAGATCTACTTTTCTGTTTTTGGTTCCGGAATCGGTCACGTTACTCGTATCTATGACATCGCTACGAAGCTGCATAGAGACGGGGACGAATTCGCTTATTCGAGCTTCGACGAGGGCATCGAGTTCCTAAGGCGAGCTGGGGAACAGGTGGTAAAATCGCCCGTCGTCGACGTTTTCAGGTGGAATGAATCCGGGAGTTTTTCTTCAAACCGCTCGTTCGTCGCCTTCCGGTCTGCCCTTCCTGCATTTTGGAATCAAGTCAGATTCGAGGTGAACAATCTCCAGAAGTTCAATCCGAAGCTTGTCGTTTCAGAATCGCGCCTGTCGGCCATTTTCGCGGCGCGATTGAAATCTCGCCCGATTATCACTATCATGAATCAGTTCAAGGTCCTCTTCCCTCCGAGGTTCCGGGGCCCCACGCTGTCGGGAATCTTCGAAAGAATGGAGGGGAACGGCCTCGGTATGCTCTGGGCAATGAGCGACGAAATTTTGATGCCAGATCTCCCTCCGCCCTACACAATTGGCGAAGCTAACATCTCCGGGACCGATCTGAGAGGTCAAGTGCATTTCGTGGGCTTTATGACGCCGCGGCAACCCAGCAAGGAAATGTGCGAGAAGGCAAAGCAGCTCCTCGGCATCGACGGTAGGCCGCTGATATTCATTCAAATCAGCGGACCATCAGCGACAAAGGCGAGGTTTACCAGTGACATTCTTAGGGCAGTCGAACCCCTTTCAAGAAAATTCTGCGTGGTGGTTTCGCTTGGCTACCCCAACGGCTCGACGGAACCAAAGAAGCTTTCAAACGGAGCCTGGGTTTACGAATGGTGTCCGATTAAAGATGAGCTCTTTTCCCTCTCAAAGGTTCTCGTTGGTCGATCGGGTCACCGGACTATAGAGCAGTGCATCGACAACGGCAAGCCAGCTGTGCTCGTTCCCATGCAAAACCATTCTGAACAGCTCGGAAATGCCGAGAAATTTACAAGGCTTGGGCTTGGAATCGAGATAAAGTCCGAGACACTGACATCGGATAGACTTGTTGACTCGGTAGACGAATGCATGAACGATTCAAAGTACGCAAAAAACGTGGAGAATCTAAAGTCCATTTCGCAGAAATACAATGGAATCGATAACGCGGTACAAATTATCAACCGATACCGCTAGCGCTCGGCTGTTCCCCGGGCGAAATGATGGATAGGCGCCAAACCAGCTTCATTGAGACGAAATATGTTAGAGGGAAAGAAACGAGCGCGCCGACGATGTTTCCGAGAGTTGGGGGGACAGATAAGCTGCGCAAAAGAACAAGCTGCACTCCAACGGTGAGCAAATTTCCAGCGAGAGAAACGAGCTGATACTTTAGCAGCGCGACTATGGAGTTTTTTGCCCCTTTGTGGGCAGCCTGCTTGTTCACAGTTACTTTTTCATTCAGAAAAAAAGCGACTGAAACACCAATTCCAAAGGCGATTGCGTTTAACTCGAGCAGAGTTGGAGTAAAAGAATCGGCACTTGGAACGCTAAAAGTGTGGTAGACGATGTAGACTCCTAGGGTTAGAATTACTTCGGTGATTAGAAATCCGATTGCCGTGGCAATGCCGAACTTTGCCGCGTGGAAGAGAGAATAGTACTTCGTCTTTAGTTTTTGAACGCGATTCAAACTCTCTCCCTGCTTCCCGACAATCGTGTCGGGTAGCTAGATGTGCGCTTCGTTTCTTCTTAAAGAAGAGAGGAGAAATAATCTTGACACGTCGTTTCTGTCCTCGGTGGTGAGGGATTCAGCCTTCCGCCAGGCGCGTATTGTAACTAGTTCCGGAGCTATCTCACGCAGCGGTTCCTGACGCGCCTTGCTTGCGCTCAGGCCCCTGGTCAGATTCATGGATTTCAGCGTGCAGAGTCCAAATCCGGCCATGGAGACGGACAAGAACCACATCCCGTGCGTGAATACGAGCACTCCCAAAACAATTCCAAGGGATGCGAGCATGCCTTCAATAATCGCGTTTCGATCATTCGCAAGACTCTGGAAATAGTGCGTCCTTGTCATTTCTCCCCCATTGCCGGAATGTGGCGTTCTGTAGAGGAAGAAACCCATTCTGTTGAAAACTCCGTAGAAAAATCCGAGCGAAGATAGAGTGAGCATGGCTCCTTCCGCATAGCTGAGCATTGGGATCAGAATCAAATTCCGGGCCTTCAAGAGGTCCTGCAACCAGAGCGCCCAGGCACTCGAAAAGAGCGAGATGGCGTAAGGAATAGTTAGAACCGCAATGTAGAGCGGACTCGTGAAAATCGAGTGCGGCGGCGCCACGACGCCGGATATTATTGCAAAGGCCGTGAGAAAGGTCACGAAAACCCAGCTGAGGCTTGAAAACGGCGCAGTGAGCATTAAGAAAAGGCCGAGGCGCTTGCGAATGGAAATGTTCCGGGCAAATAAGATCTGCTTCCAGTACTTGGCAATGCACCTCCACCAACCCTGTGAAGTGCGCGCGACCTGCTTCTTCCAAGCTTCGAGCGTGGAAGGATCCTCGCTCATTATCTTTACGTTGCTGAGATAAATCCCCCGCATCCCCTTCAAGTACAGTTTTATTGAAATGTCGGTGTCGTCGGCGATTCGCTCATTTGACCACATGCCGACGTCTCTTAGATCTCTTGCTCTAACCAGAGTGAAACCGCCTTGAAATGAGAAGGGAGAATCGATAAGATATGATCCCATTTTTGAAGTAGTATCGCCAAGGTCCTGGGACAGGGCGAAGAGCTTTGTCACCATGTTGTAGTCCCTGTTGTAGTGCCCGTAGCGAAATGAGACAAAACCGGCGCGTTCGTGGCTTTCAAGTGCCCCAATTCCTTTGCTAAGAATATCCGGAGGTATTATTGAATCCGCGTCGAGCAAAAGTACGTACTCTCCAGTGACCTTCTCCATCGCCTTGTTTAGAGCACCGCACTTGAAATATTCCCTCGTCGGACGTCTGGAAACAATAGTGCTCACTCCGTAGCGGTTCAGCTCCCGGACCTTTTCATCAATTACGTAAACGGTCTCGTCCGTCGAGTCGTCAGCTATGACGACCTGAACTTTTTCCTTGGGGTAGTCCAAGTGCTTCATTGCATCGAGCGTTCTTTCGATCACGAATTTTTCGTTGAACGACGCTATGAGGATTGACACCCGGGGGAAATTTAGAAGACGCACTTGTTTCTTGCCAAGATCCCTCGGATACTTGAGCGAGGTTACCAAGAGAAAACACCAGTAGTAGGAAAGAGCTAATACTGGTACGCTGAGTACAAGGGTAATTAGCTCGACGAGAAACCAAGTCTGCATAAAAGTTCTCAGATACTGTTGAACGAGAGCGTGTTGTTATAAGGGATATGTAAATTTTTAATCTGCAGCTTCATCGGCGGAAGCAATCCGGTCGAATATCTGCGTAGCAAACGCACTTTTCTTCTAGCGGATTATTCTCAAGCCTTGCTCTAATTTTCATAACTTAAGACGCCTCACAGGAGCTTGGGTTCGCGGAACTTTCAGCCAACCTGTTCGCGATAGAGTACGATTGAAACGGGTAAACTACCTGACGACCAACACATTACAGTGGGCGTGGGATATTACCCCGCTCGAAACGCTTCCCAAGAGCATTCGCTTGAAACCGCCAAGACCCCTCGTTCCGACAACCAGAAGGTCCACTTTTTCTGACGATGCCGTATCGACGATCGACCCAACGGTTGATGTTTGGGAGCGCTCCACCAGCCCTTTGGCGCTTAAACCTGCCTGTTTTGCCTCTGCGACGATCCCATCGACTATTTTCTCTCCCTCTTTTTCTGCGTCCTGGTAATAGGTCTGCAGCCCCGCAGGATAGGGATTTATTCCAATCGACGGGAATCCCAGGATAGGCGACACGGGAATAATATTTAGGACAACTAGTTCGCTGTGAACTCTTTTCGCGGTGTCCAGCGCGACTTTGGCAGCTCGCTTCGAGTTTTCAGAGCCGTCTACTGCGACCATTACTTTTCTCGGGGGGAATACGCTTGGCGATTTTTCTCACTTTACTTCGGGTTCATTCAAGAAACGCTTTATGCCCGTGCCGAACATCAGCATCATCAACCAGAATCCAATCAGCAGCGCAATAAGAGCATAGCTGCTAAACAAGTCCAACGCGCTCAGGGCAATCCCGATGACAGATGCGGCGACGAAATTTGACGCACCCCACAAAATATTCGTCTTCGGGGATGAACGCTGCCCGAACGGACTGCGAAATATTTTTCCGGCGGCTCCGAAGGCAAAGTGGGGCACGCCGTTGCCGAGGAGGAAGCCCATGACAAAATACCACACCAGAAACAGCTGGAGTCCCAAAATCATACCATCCCTGAATCTATCACGTCGGCGTACGCTTTGATGAAGAGCTCCCTTGCTTGGTTGAAGACTTTCCTGCCATCTCTGGTGAGATCGTAAACTGTCCTCCGCCCGTCGCGCTTTACGTCAACGAGCCCCTTTGCTGAGAGATCTTTTAGAGCAGGATAGATCGTTCCGGGGTTTGGCTTTTCGCCCTTGCGCCTTCCGATCTCTTCTGCAATTTCCTGCCCGTACATCGAACGCTTTGAGAGAAGAAATAGGACCATGAAAGAAAGCATGCCTCGCATGTCGCAGGCGGCGGGTTGCTTGTTTAATCTGGAGGCCTTCAGCTCTTGTCTCCTCCGCCAATTATTTTCGAGAAATTTGCTGTATAGCCATTGAATGAAAAGCCTCACGAATTCATTCGGGACGCGCCCGCCGTTGAAAAATCACCCCCTATATCTATTAATAGAGTACTGAAATTGGAATAATTGGGAATATAAAGCAAAAAGTAAGAGGAACTTGGACTAGCGAAAGCGAGCAGCTTTTAGTGGACACTACTCCACTGATTGCTTCGAATCCGTGTCGATCTTTAGGGCGAACTCGCTGTGCGCTTTTTTGCCAATGACTTCGTGCGCCACGAGCGAGATTACGATTCCGGCGATGAAGCTTGCAGCGGCGATGTAGTACACGTACTGGAATGCGGCGGCCGTCGGCAGGGAAAGAGGCAGGGTATGCCCGTTGATGGTGACCATGACAGTGAAAACGAACGTCGACAGTATGGAGCCAGCAATTGGCGCACCGAGGCTTTGCCCGATGTTTCGAAAGACTGTGTTCATTGAAGTAGCTAGACCCATCTCGCGGGGCTGGACAGAAAGAACGAGGAGATTTTGCATGGAGACCATGAGCATGGCGAGTCCCACAGAAGCAATGGCCAGGTATTCGGGGATTTGGATTGCAGTAGTCGCCGTCGAAAGGAGCAAAAATCCGATCGCCCCGATGATGCTTCCTCCGACGAGGAATGGCTTTACTCCGACCCTTGTGATGAGCATTCCGAGGGGATAAGCAAGAACGAGCATCACGATCGCGAGTGGGAGTAAGTATACTCCTGTTGTGAATATGTCAAAGCCGTATCCGGCAGGTTTGATGTCTTCGAGCTGAAACACGATAGACTGGAACGCGAGGAGCATGCCCATGCCGGAAATGACCCCGAGAAGATTGGAGACCATGACGTTTCTAATTCGTAGCTGGCGGAAGTTCAGCACGGCGTCTTCCTTGAGGCGCATTTCGTACGGAACAAGCGGAATGAAAAGCGCGAGACCGACTAGGACGAGTCCGAGCACTTGAATCGAGGTCCATCCCCACACGGAACCGTTCGAAAGCCCGAGCACTACAAGGGCCGCGGCAGCTCCCAGCAGCCCTGCGCCGATGTAATCGACCTTCGCGTTTGGGTTCCTGAAGGGCGACTCTCTAACCGTGAATATGATTAAAATTGTGAGGGCGATTACAAACGGGGTTGCAATGTGGTAGTTGGTCTGCCAACCGTAGGAATTCGCGACAAAAGCACCCACTGGTAGCCCCAGAGCGAGCCCCGCGCCAAACATTGCGCTGAGTAGCCCCTGTGCTTTCGGAACCATCGAGCGGGGGAACTGTTCCCTCACGAGGCTGAAGGCGAGTGGAAAGATGCCGAGCCCGACTCCCTGGAAAGTTCTTGTGATGAGAAGGATGTTGAATGTCGGGGCAAAGGACGTGAGAGTGACCATCACGGCATAAGAAATCAGCACGACGGTGAGGATTTTCTTCTTGCCGTAAATGTCCCCCAGCTTTCCTACAATCGGGTTGATTGCGGTCCCAAAAACTGTATAGAGCGAGAGCACGAGGCTGACCTGCCCGGTCGTGACGTTGTACTGGGTCTGAATGGAATGGAGAGATGGCGTGAGCATGATCTCAATGTACATTACCGATGCTGCAAGGAGAGCGAAAAGGATGAGATTTCTGTTCGCGTAGCCGAGATCGTACTGAGGCTTGTCTGCCTTTAGCTGATTTTCTTCGATCACCAATCTCTACCATTTCCGTAAGGATGACTCGTGTACCATCATGCTCATATTGGACGGCCAATATAAGGATATTTTGGAGGTTCTGAGCAATATTAGATGACGTGTTGGAAGAGAAGAAGATCGACTACTTGGAAAACCTACTCCAAGATGTAAATTTTGCCGACCTCTCGGACGAGCAAATATTGCGCGATATTAGAGAAAGGCGGGAACGGCAGATTCAAAGCATATCACAGTAAGAATCTCCAGGCGGAAAATACCAACCTGGGGCATGAAATTGATTTTCGATCCTAGCTCAATATACATCATGATCAAGCCTAAGATCTCAATGGACTCAGAGACCTTAGATCGGTGGAAAAATAGATATTAGTATGGGCTGGGAATTTTTTGTCGGCTGCTTACGCGCCAAAGGCGGAAAGTAGTGAGTCCCACTAGTAGTGTAATGAACGCAGCAGGCAAAAAGTAAGCGAGATCATCGCTTCCTTGAGCAGGGCTTGCCTTGGAAGCTCCGAGACTGCGCGGAGAGATGCTCGCGGCAGCCGTGCTGGTTGGGGTGCTAAAGCTGCATGTCAACATGAACATGCAACTCGAACCTGACACGGTGGACGTCATTGGGCTGAGACTGCGGGATGAGCTGCCCGTTACTGTCTTCGTTGAGGTCTTTGTGGCAGTAGAGGCAGTAGAAATTGTGCTGCTTTGATGAACTGTCTTCGTCACCGTCACAGTCGACGTGGAACCAGTAACAGTGACGGTCACTGTACTCAAAGTCGCAGTGCTGCTCGTTGTAGTTGAGAAAGTCGTTGTCGTAGCAGTGTTAGTTTGTGAGGAGGTAATTGATGTTGTCGTGGACGTGGCTGTACTTGCTGTAGATGTGCTGGTAGTCGTGGTCGTGGCGCTTGTAGAAGTGGTCGTGATTGTTGTTGAATTCGTCACGGTCGCCGTTGTGTTAACTCCGGTCTGAGTAGCGGTAGTCGACCCAGTTTGAGTGGTAGTTGAGGTAGGCAGTGTAATTGTAGGCGCGGTAGTGCTAGAGGTTGATGTACTCGATTGCGTGTTTACCACGACAGGGATGGTCGTTAGCTGCGTTGTGGTCAAACTAGTGCTCGATGTCGGTACGCCCAGACCCGATTGCCCTGCTCCAGGCTTTAGAATTCCCAAGCTCAGTACTCCTGAAAGTGCCACTGACGCGCCGAGCACCCCTACGACGACAAACAGCGCGATCCTCGTTAGCGAGACTCCTCTTATTGTTCTTGACATTTTTCTTTTTACTCCTAAAAATCATGAACTCGCGGCAGATTCCGCAAGGATTGGAAATGTGGCCTGGGTCGCCCCGACAGTTACGACGAGATTGTATATTCCCGCATTAATCCCGAGTATCACGGTTGTCGATACGGTCCCGTTGCCATTCGTCGTGGCAGTAGAAGGATTGACGGTGGCCCCCGTTGAAATCGAGAATGCAACAAGAGTATTGTTCACTGGTTGCCCCTTCAGATTGGTGATTTTGAGAATGATCGGACTGGGAAGTGGAAGACCTGGTGTCCCCTGTGTATCGTACGAAATAGTTTGTATGTGGTACTGCTGTGTCGATATAGCAAAGGGAGTGACGAACGCGGACCATGCAATCAGTGCGATCAGTATCAGGGCGAGTGAATGCTTCAAGCCGAATTTGAGCTTGCCCTCCGAAATTTTTCCAATTACCAGTCCGCCGAGAAACCCGTTCAAGATCACCATGTACCACAGATCTCTTTCAATAGTGACATTTGCAATGTCTGCGTTGCCGAGTATCCCGCTCAAGCCTGCCGCGCCGATGCTCGATATTGCTGCAAGGCTAGGTAAGAATTGAATTACGAGAATTGCGCAAAGCGCAATGAGAACGACCTGGCCCGTGTAGAGGATTATCGTGTACTGCGATAGTCCCGACCGCTTCTCCTTGTCAATTGCAATGAAAGTTGACATGTCGCTCGATGCGCGTTGGATGAGACCAGCGACGGAACCGCCGCTGTACGATGCTTGGATAACGAGATCGATGTATTTCTTCACAAGATCGTTGTTTATTGCATTGCCTAGATTTTTCATCGCTTTTTCAAACGAAAAGCCGATTTGCATCTGCTTTGCTGCAACCTGCACGAAGTTTGTAATCGAGCCCGTATTCCCCTCGGCGAGACTCAGAAACCCCTTGATCGGATCAATTCCTCCCCGTACGAGTTCAGAAAGTTCAAACAAGAGAGCCGCAAAGTCTTCTTGGTATTTCCTTGCCCTCCTCTCTTGCCTCGACACGTCTATGGTGTACGGCGTAAAAGCTATCAAAGGCACGGCGACGAGTATAATGTCCCAGGACTGCTTAGCCGATGCCGGATTTGCTACTATCGTTCCGACATAGGCGCCAGTTGTATTTGCATCCAGGGCCGCAAGCTCGGCCGCCTTTTCGCTTGCAGTACTGTTGCTCGCAGAACTGGTAAAGAAACCCGTTCCGATCGCGGACTCTTTAATGTATCCGGCATGCGCGACGTAAATGAGAAAAATAATCGCAATGATGCAGGGAATTACGAGGGTAAAGATCTCCCTCTTTATCTTGTATCTTGACTTGACGATGAA
>JASHSF010000171.1 GCA_030036955.1 Nitrososphaerales archaeon | reverse complement strand
GATATTACACTCGACAGATACTAGATATAATGGATTCTTCATCGAGTACCTTGACTGGAGTAATACAGATGTCATCTCCGAATAACACAAATCCTCCAACTAGCCCTCCTCCGCGCGATCCTAACGCGAAGCCAGTATGGACTGGAAGGCCGTCGATTGGCCCTTACGTTGCGTTTCGAGCAATACTCGCACTCATACCGATCGTAATTCTAGTTTCGCTCGAGTACGTGTTTTCCAAGATGAAAATTTACGGCCATTCGTTGTTTTCTGCAAAATGGCACGGTATTCCGTATCCGGGAGAAATAGCAACCGCGGTGATAATCGGCATAATATTACTCGCGAGCGTACTAGGTCTCATCAGGATCTGGGCGACGAATAGGTACGAACTGTACAACGACGGCATCTACTTGAACCGGGGAATTGTCAACTTGGAAAACGCGTACTTGGCGCCAATGGCATTTTCGGATGCTCGGCTTTACAGATCATGGGAAATGCGAATCGTAAAGCGCGGGCAGATAATTGTCGAAGCGAACGACGGCAGAAAATTCTATCTTCACATTATCAAGGATCCAGTCAGGGTGCAGTACCTTATTCGTGAAACACTTGGGCATCCAACTGTGAGAACTCAATAATAGGAATAATTTACGACGCTAGTTCTTGCAGAAAAAAGGCGCGGAGGGCAGGAATTTGGTACCCGCCCTTGTATGCTGTATCTATGCGAAAATAGTGGATGAGGAATTTCTAAGGCTCTTCTGTGAGTCGAGTCCTGCTATGCTCTGTAGAGAGTCATAGACTTCCATGTATTGGAATCCCTTGGGCGTAGTTTTGTACATTTTTGTCGGGCCCTCCTCAGAAAATACTTCCTCGATCAATCCCGATCTAATGAGGAAACCTAGGTACTGGGTCACTACCATGTAGCTCAGGTTAGCCTTGTACATCAGGTGGGTTTTGAGCGCGCCGTTTCTCGCTATATCCAGAATGTTAGCTACGATTTCGATTCTATTACGATTCTTGAAATGCGGTGCCGATTTTTCTTTCTCCACGGGAGATGTCTCTGATATGAATGTGGAAGACATACAACTATTCGAGGACTGCTTTCCATGGGGCGTATTTGAAGGATAAGATTACACTCGCTTTATTTGTACACATTTGCACCTCTTAAGAAAATTGGACAAGTAAAACGACCTAAACGAAAAAGTCTTTCCAAGTAGGCCCTCGCGAAAAAGCCATCTGGTCACCATTCCTTGACGCAGGGCAAAGTTACAGTATCGAGTTAAGAATTCATTGTGGATCAGAAACTTGGAAGGATCTCCTTCGCCGCCATGCGCACATAGTCGATCCTGTAGAAGCTGGGAATCAATACAATGTCCTGCACCCCTGCATCTCGATAAGCCTCGAGCTGTCTTGTGCAGTCGTTACGAGTTCCTCTTACTGCAGAATCGGTTGAACATTTAGTGCCTTCTCTCGGCAGATCCATATATTTTTCTGTGAATTCCTTTGCAATTCTGTCGCCTTCTTCGAAAGTGGGTGCTGGGGCAAATGGCACAACGTTTACCGATCTCAACGCAGTTCTCGACCTGCCAGAATCCTCAGCCTGCTTACTGACCACCCCCCACGCTTCCTCAAATCCCGCTGGAGGATAGTAGTAGCCTATCCAGCCATCAGCAAGCGTTCCGGCTCTCTTGAGCACACTATCAGCGTAACCGCCGATCAGCATTGGCACCTCTTTCGGAGGTTTGGGCTCTATTGAAGCATGTGTGAGATTGAAACCCTCCGAGCTATAATTTACATCGCTTTTAGTGAGAAGGGATCGGATGAGCTTGAACCGCTCTTCGAAAATTTTTCCGCGTTTCGAAAAATCTACTCCTACAGCGTCAAATTCTCGCCTGTACCAACCTGCCGCGGCCCCCAGGATTAGTCGACCATCCGTGAGAAATTGAATTGTCGATAAAACCTTGGCGAGAACCAACGGGTTGCGTAGACTCATTATCAGTACCGAGGTCCCGAGCTTCAAATTTCTTGTCCTGGCTCCGATAGTCGCAAGGGTCGTCAGCGAATCCAGCACCGGGAAGACTTTTCTCGAGCCGAGCAAAAGGTGGTCCCATACCCAAACTGAATCGAATCCCAGTTTTTCTGATTCTTCGCTCATTTCGAAGATTCGAGACGAATCAGGTTTACGATCAGGCGGCGTAAAAGATTCGAGCGCAATTCCAAATCTCATTTTGAAAATTCCTCAGGTTATCATTGTAAATGGGATCAAAAAAGAATTTGCCTCACTCCTATTCTCTGTAGTGAGAAAGTTTCACCACGTTTTTATGTAACGGTTGGAGAAGAATTTCGAAATAATCATGTCGGATCGCCCAATTTCTGCTAAATTGCCAAGTGACTTGGCAGACTCGCTCGATAGGATGCTTCACAGCGTCGCCAATAATCAGCAGGTTGTTTTTGGGAGACTCGAGCTGCTCCTTGAGCGAGATGATTTAGACGATTCCATGAAGAACGAGCTTCGGCAGGTATTTCGAGCTGTGGAAGAAAACAACGGTCTGATAAGCGAAGTGAAGAAGAGAGTCTCGGAGTACAGGCGCTCGCCCATCGAGTAAATGCTATCCTTTCGAAGTTTTGACTTGCGAAAAATAAAGACACTTCTCTGACAACGCGCATCGCTCGCAGGCGGGAGAGCGGGCAAAACAAGTCCTGCGGCCATGAAAAATCAAAAGCATGGACAACCTCGGCCACAAACTTCTCTCCGGCGTAATCTGCATCAGATCCAACTCGATCTTTTCGGGCGTCGACGCTGCTGTCAACCCTAATCTTCTCGAAACTCGGAAAACGTGAGTGTCAACAGCTATCCCTTCCACTTTCCCGTACCCTGCGCTCAGCACGATATTCGCCGTTTTCCTGCCGATTCCCGGAAGCGTAAGGAGCTCTTCCATGGTTTTTGGCACTTTTCCGTCAAAATCCGAAATTAGTTTCGAAGATATGTCCTTGATTCGTTTCGCCTTTACGTGAAAAAATCCAGTTGATTTGATCAGTTGCTCCAGTCGGTTTATTTTTGCTTTTGACATTGTAACAGCATCAGGAAATTCAGAAAATAATCTCGGCGTGACTCTATTGACTTGGGCGTCCGTGCATTGAGCTGAGAGCACGGTTGCGATTAACAGCTGGAACACGTTGGAGTGCGCAAGGGGAGTCCTGACTCTGGGATACAACCGATCGATGGCGTCTACAATTTCTTTGCCGGTATACGTGGGAATTCTTGAACTGTTATCTGCGGCGATGAGAGGGGAGGTTGATTTCATCTGTTTAGATTTTTACTTGCTCCCGCGTAAGAACGTTTATTTGAATAGGGCGACTACAATCTGACTTATCGATGGTTAGAGGACAACTGAAATGAAGGAAGCTGAGCTTTACGTGCAGACTGCAGAAGGCAGGGTAAAGTGCACAGCATGCGCAAGGCACTGCCACATGGGCGAAGGGCAGATCGGTCTCTGCGGAATTAGGCAAAACATTGGCGGCAAGCTGCAGCTCCTTTCATACGGAAAACTGTTCACCGGTCACATAGATCCAATAGAGAAGAAGCCCGTGTCGCACTACAAACCTGGGACGAGGATTTTCTCAGTTGCTACTTCGGGCTGCAGTTGGCTCTGTCACCCTGCGGGAACAAGAATCCTCATGGCTGATCGGACGCTCAAAAATGTAGAAGATATCGTTCCCGGCGACGTGGTTTGGTCATACAACATTGAACAGGAGATGAAGATCGAGCCCAATGTGGTTACCCACACAGGCACAAGGTTTGCTGAGGTTTGGGAAATCAAATTCGGGGGAAATCAAGGTAACCAGCTCCTTCTTACAGAAGAGCATCCGGTTTTGACTCAAAGAGGATGGGTGGAAGCAGGGAAACTTTCTGTAGGCGATAGAGTAGTCAAGGTCTGGCCGCATATTACGAGCGAATGGAAGAAGAATCAAATCTCCACTCACAAAACTCGAAAATTTGTATGTGGAAAGTGCTCTAAAGTCGTTGTGGGCGTGACTGCATGGAATCGCCATCGAGGAGTTTGCTACACAGAAGGACTCGAAATGGAAGCAGAACGAAGGGCATCCTACAGCAGGCGAATGAAAGAATTCAACCCCATGTTTGATCATGAAGTTGCAAAAAGAGCCCTAGCAGCTAGTAAGGAAAATTTCAAGAATAATCCGAACCATGGTTGGTACAGGAACGCAGATCGGTTGAGAGTATGGTTACATCGTCACCCGTCCTCGAGCCAACTCGCTTTGTATGCGATACTTGACTCGATAGGAGTGGAGTACGACAAGGAGTTCAGGATCGTCCCTGATTCTAAGATCGACGGTTCAAAATCTTCCTATATTGCAGATGCTGCAGTTCCCAGAATTAAACTGGACGTCGAAGTTGATGGATGGTGGCACTTCCACAATGAAACGGTCATGGAGCAGGATAAGATCCGCGATCAGACTTTGCGTGCCAACGGCTGGGAAATACTCAGAATCTCGGGTAGCGACTTGATTCGCCATCCCGAGCAGGTGGAAATCCTGCTTCGGCAGAAATTCATGCAACCGCTCATGGTCAACATGCGAATGTGGCTGACGATTAGGAGTGTAAAGCGAACCGGCCGAACTGAGCAAGTTTATGGAATTGAAACAATTCCAAACCACAATTACGTCGCAAGTGGAGTTATCACCCACAATTGCAAGTACTGTCAAAACTACGACATTTCTCAGCGGAGGCAAATCGAGGGTTTTGATATTCAGCCGCAAGAAGTGCCGAGGTTGGCTCTTGCTCAGGAGTGCCAGGGAATTGCCTACACTTACAACGAGCCCTCGATATTCATAGAGTTCGCGCGCGACATCGGTCTTGAAGCGCACAAGAAAAAGCTGTTCAACATTTTCGTGTCGAATGGTTACGACACGCCAGAAGCTGTCGCGATGATGAGCCAGTTCCTGGATTGTATAACCGTGGATTTCAAGGGGAGTGGCAGGACAGAATTTGTTCGAAAGTACATTGGAATTCCCAACGCGGATCCAATTTTTGAAACTCTTCTCGAAATTAAAAAGAAGACAAAGATTCACATCGAGATTACGGATCTGATCGTGCCAAAGGTGGGCGACGATCTTGCGGATGCTAGGAAATTGAGCCGTTGGGTTTACGAAAACCTCGGGCCGAAGGTTCCCATTCACTTCTTGCGCTTTCATCCCGACTACAAAATGATGGAGTTTCCAAACACTCCAGTAAAGACACTGGAGGAACACCACAGAATTGCAAAAGAGGAAGGCCTCGAATACGCCTACTTGGGAAACGTACCGGGCCATCCATTGGAGCACACTTACTGTCCCTCGTGCAAGAAGGTCGTGGTTGAAAGGTATGGCTACGAAATTACCGGATGGTTTATGGATTCGAAGAACAATTGTAACTACTGCTCTTATCCTATAGCGATTGAGGGCTCTCTGTCGAAGACCGCCAGCGAAGAGCGTTTCCTTCCGGCTTATTTCTGAAAGCAGGGGAATTTTGAATTAAATGAAAATCGAGTTTGTAGAGCGGGAAAAAGTCGACGGGTTGCGCGACCCCATCTTAATTTCCGGGCTCCCCGGCTCTGGGCTAGTTGGAAAAGTCGCGGTTGACCATTTGGTAGAGGAGCTCTCTGCGATTCACTTTGCCGAAGTCTATTGCGATGGCATGGCTGCTCAGATTTTCGTTGACTCGACCGGCGTCGCGGCGCTCAATCGAAACGACCTCTTCTACTGGAGGAACAAGGGCAAAGGAAACCACGACTTGATTTTGTACACTGGTGATTCCCAACCAGCAAGCGCCGAGGGAGAATACGAGCTGTCAGCTTCGATTGCATCTTACGCCAAGACAAATTTTCACCCATCTGAACTCTTGACCCTCGGAGCCTACGTCACAGGGAACTTTACCGAGACCCCCAAGGTGTACGGTTCTGCCACGGACGAAGACTACGTTCGACGGCTGACAGAACTTGGAATATCTCTCATGGAGGAAGGAGCTATAACAGGCATGAACGGACTGTTGCTCGGAATTGCGAAGCTTCACGGTTTCCGCGGTTGCTCTCTTCTTGGCGAAACATCCGGTTACGCCGTAGATCCAAAAGCATCCAAGAGCGTGCTCACTGCGCTTGGCAAGCTTTTGAATCTCAATCTAGATTTCACCGCATTAGATGAACGAGCCAAGCAGGCGCAGTCAGTTTTGAAATCTGTTCAAAATTGGCAGGCGAGCCAGCAAGAACCTCAAGAAACCAGCCAGTCAGATGAGGCTCGAAAGAAGCTTGGTTATATCAGCTAGCCTTCCGGTAGCGGAGGATGTATCCTCTCGCCTGTCTCGGCGTCCTCGATAATTATAGCACCCGTTGGACACATTTGCGCGGCGATCAGAATTTCATCGTTCGTCGCCCCGTTCGGATCTATGACGTATGCGAGCGGGGCAAAAATCGAAGCTCGTTCCTGTTTCTTCAACTGGAAAACTTTGGGAGTGAGCTGGACGCACACTGTATTTGCTATGCAAATGTCCTCGTCAACCCTGATCTTTATCGGCCGCGTTAGCTTCGCCTTCGGCTTCAAAGGTTCAAACTTGTTTCCAACGTACAGAGCAATAGCTCCGACGATGGCAAGCGTTGCTCCGTAATATTGCAGCTCGCTGTTGTAGAAGGTTCCTTGACCGACGTACTGGTAACCGTAACAATCGTATCCGTTACCTGAAGGATCGCAAATTACGCTCGCGAGCGGTATGCTGCCCGAGTAGTGTTCCGTGAAAATCGCTTGAGCCTGATCTGGATTAGTCGCGTTTGTTATGGATACTGGCATGAATGCAACTTGATTGTAGATGTTTTGCTGGAATGGAATGTAACCTAAGATCAGCATCGCAGCCCCTATCAATAGAACGACTAGGCCAAGGGGAACAAGCGGATCCTTTGACTTTAATTTGGCAAAAAAATTTTCCGAGGGCTGCGGCGTAAGTAGTTCACCAGAATTTCAAATTCAATGTAGGCATTGCAAATTCTCAGCTTAGCAAAAGCGATCACTGACTTTGATTGATATAAAACTTCGTCACATAAGGACAAATCCTTTTTTGCGTTGCATGCTTGCCCATTCTTGTGTTGGCTGCGAGGAATTCTCAAAAGCAGTATGCAATTGATCCAAGAATTGTAATTAGAAGGGATCTGAAACCAGGATCGTATTCATTTCTTTCAATTTTTTCGGGCTTCGAAACTATCAAAGCCGTTCAAAATATTTTTGGGAAAAATACGGAAGATGTTCTTACAAAGCTAAAAATCGAGCTCTTTCCGAGGCAAGGGTTCATGGGCGTTAGCGACGAAGATGGCCACATATTTGCGAGCCTTCCCTATCTGAGAGACGGCGATGCCTGGTCTGTCTACCTTGATGC
>JASHSF010000170.1 GCA_030036955.1 Nitrososphaerales archaeon | reverse complement strand
AAATGTTCCAATGGCGAAGCTGATCCTTGATGGTTACCGCGTTTCGATGTATGATCAACTCGGATGCGGCAAGTCTGACAAGCCAAGAAACGAAGCTCTCTACAACGTAGAAAGATACGTCGAGGAGGTCGAGGGAGTCAGAACAGGTTTGGGTCTCGGCAGGATGCACCTTTTCGGACACAGCTGGGGAGGCTTTCTCGACGTCGCGTATGCGATCAAGTACTCGGACAATTTGAAGAGTTTGTATGCTTCGAGCGGAAGCTCTAGCACGCCGCTTTGCGCTGCCGAAATGTGGAGGCTGCGAACAGAGCTTCCGAACTCAATACAGGAAACCCTTTCCAAGTACGAAGCGGTCGGAGACTATCTGAACGACGACTATCTTAGGGCGGTTGACGAAGTGTACAAGAGACACCTCTGCAGGCTAGACCCATGGCCCCCCATGATCAGATCAATGGTCGAGTCCAAGCGCGAGGGTTTTCCAGGTTTCGTCTACAAATTGATGTGGGGGCCGAACGAGTTTTTCCCCGTCGGGACAATCCGCTACTGGGACGTGACTAACGACCTCCACAAAATTCACGTACCGACCCTGATAACGAACGGCCGCTACGATGAAGTTACTCCGAAGAACGGCGAAGTGCTGAACCAGGGAATAAAGGACTCGAAGTTCGTAATATTTGAAAAAAGCTCGCACGCCGCTCGCATTGAAGAGCCGGAAAAATATTTCGAAGTTTACAGATCATTTCTTTCAAGCGTCGGTTGATTTACCATTCATTTGGAAATACCTAATAGATAAATTCTAATCATCTTCAAAGACAGTTTTTGCTGAAAGGTCAATGTCATCCTTTGTTTTAGTCCCGGGGGCTTGGCTCGGAGCTTGGGTTTGGGAGCGTGTAACACCGGCGCTCGAGTCGAACGGGCATGAGGTTTACCCGGTCACTCTTCCGGGTCTGGCTGATCGCGCCGATGAACTGACGCCCGAACTCGGACTCATGACGCACGTTTATGATCTGATCCAAAAGTGTCGCAAGCTTCATCTCAACGATGCTGTACTCGTAGGGCACAGTTATGCGGGGGCTGTTGTTGGAGCGGTATCTAGAAGGGAGCCGAAATTATTTCGCGCTCAAGTGTATTTGGATACTATGCCTCTTGACGAAGGAAAAAGCTTGATCGACGGATTCTCCCCTAATGGCAGAAAAAAGTTCGAAGATGCGCTCGTGGTTTCAGGAGGAGCGCGGGTATGGCCAATGCCACAGCCGCTAGGCGGTCAAGCCCCGGTGGAGGGGCTGAGCACGGCTGATCTTGAAGTGCTTCGAATTCGCGGCACACCCCATCCTGCTAAAACGTTTGAAGAAGCGCTTCACGGATACATTGCCGATCCGCCATATCCGAAATGTCATGCGATATCTTGCGTCGAAGATGAAAATTCGGCTTCTGTGGAAAAGAGTGAATTTCTGAGTCAGTATCCAGACTGGACTTATCACTCTTTACCCATATGCCACTGGCCGATGCTATCCAGTCCGAAACAACTATCATCTATACTTCTTGAGATTTCAAAAGACTGACCTTAGCCTTTATCCTTGCGGTAAAGAAATAATGCGCAAGATTGTGCCAAGGAAATCTAATTGTGCTGAATCTGCGTAGGCATGGAAACCTATGCAATCCCCGTCTGTTTCACGCTATGGTGTTCACTCCCCAAGCTGTCTCTCATAACCATCAGTAGCCTTCTCAAAATGACTCGTTTTTCAGGATTGAACACCTAAGTCCGTAAGTACACAAAACCCACATATTGCGACGTCAGAGATTTGCATTTTCTTAGGACGTCAGGTTAGACGAGATTTCCCTCAACTGAGGATTAGAAAGCATTTTCGAAAAGTACGACCTCGTCTTCTCGACGCTCTTTATCCCAACTGTCTTGCTTTCCGAGCTTCTTTGATTATTTTGTTTAAATCGAAAACCTCTGCCGCAGAACCTGTGAGTTGGAAATGCTTCGCGATTTCCCTTGCTATCATTTTCCTTATCATTCCAGAACCAGTGCCGAACAATGACTCCAGGAAAGAGTCGAACTGCTTCGGATTTCGCGCTATCTCTTCTTTGCTGGCTCTAGAAAATTTTTGAAAGTTATAGACGACGACCTTCGTCACGTCTTCGCCGAACCTCTCGGAAAGTGTTCTTTGGATGACTTGCAGGATCTCTGCATCAAATTCCCGGTCGTCTTCCATGATACGATGCTTACCGCCTTCCGTGCGAAATTCCACGTAGTTTTTACTCATTATGTCATTGCATTTTTGTCTTTCTCGCACTCTTTGGAGATGTGTTTGGGATGTGGCAGCAAGAGCCGCCCTGAACTAGAATCATACGATCTCGGTAAAAGCGCCCGGGCCGGGATTTGAACCCGGGTCGCGAGAGTGACACTCGAGGCTTTTGAGCTGTCTCACATACTCTCCGGCGCTTGGAAGGAAACCGAGCTATACTACCCGGGCAATTGTGTTCGGAAAATTCCTAGATGATATCGGATTTAATGATTTACAAATGCCCACAAAATCTTCAGACGGGCCACGCGAAAAAGTCTGGGAGAGAACCTGCCTCAAATTGGTTTCCTTCGCCTGGGCTTGGCAAAGGTAAACGCATCACGAAGGTCATCATGCATAAATTGCGAAATTAGCTTATTTTAGCGCGCGGAAAATTCACTTGACCGAACGCGTTCCAAGCGGGGTGCCTGGTTTCGACAGCCTCCTCGACGGGGGAATACCAGCGGGGAACGTCGTACTCCTCGCAGGAAGAGCTGGAACAGGCAAGTCGATTTTTTGTGCCCAGTATCTGTCTCACGGATCGAAGCTCGGCGAAAAAACTCTCTACGTGTCGCTAGTTGAAGACAAGGGGCGTTTCATTCGCAACATGAAACGGTTCGGATTGGATCTTGATGACATGGAGGCCAAGGGGCTCATGAAGATTTTGAACATCCCTATTCCTCCCGCGGGACAGCAGAACACAGTTGTGGAGCAGATCGCAAAAGCGTTCGACGAATTCAAACCTTCGAGGGCTGTTTTAGATCCTTTCTCGGCGCTCACAATTTCGATCAGCTCAAACAAGTCCGATTCTCAAGCGTTCGTGCACTCGCTGCTCTCCAATCTGTCGAGCCACGAGTATTGCACTACAATACTGGTGTGCGAAGTGGGAGCCGGAGCTGACCAAATTGGCACCGGCATAGAAGAGTACATGGCTGACGGCATTGTGGTGTTTTATTATCTGATGCGCGGCAAGGCAAAAATTAAGGCCGTCGAAATTAGGAAGATGCGCGGAACAAAGCACTCGAACCAAGCGATTCTTCTCGAAATCACCGAAGAGGGGATCGTAATCGACCCCGACATCGAGTTAACCTCATAGTGGTGAGTAAAAATTGGCTCTGGAAGGCAAGCCCGAATTTCTAGTTGTAGACGACAGCGAGTCTGTCAGGCTGCTCGTTGAAAAAATGCTCCACTCGCTCGGACACGAGAACGTTATGCTCGCAAAATCTGGCAAAGAAGCTCTCACATTATTCAAGGATAGATTCGCGGAGAGGAGAAATCCGATCGTAATACTGGACATTGTACTTCCAGATCTTTCTGGCGACATTGTTGCCCGAAAAATACTCGGAATGAACACTTCGACGAAGATAATCCTCCTGACGGCCGAGGACAGAAACGAGTCGCTGACGATGGACGTCATAAGGCAGGGAGCTTTCGGCTACATCCAGAAACCAATTAGAGTGTCATCGCTGCGCGACATTCTTGCAGGAATCTAGTAGTTTCTGCGTCCGATGGCTTAATATTTGCCGTAGGAACAAAGAAAATTCTGATGGGCCTCTAGCTCAGCCAGGTAGAGCACTGGTGCATTTTCTGCCCTAAAGGTTGAAAAGCAG
>JASHSF010000169.1 GCA_030036955.1 Nitrososphaerales archaeon | reverse complement strand
GCCAGTGCGTTTGGGCACATCTTCACATCGGATGGCGAGAATGTATTCGTCGTGTGGGGGCAGTCCATTTCATCTGGATCTTCGATTTGGAATGCATACGTATCCTATTCGCTGAACGGAGGCGCCACTTGGAGTCCGCCTATCGATATCAGCAACAACTCAGCAGGCGTAGCTGCAGGAAACCAGGACGTCACTCTGTTTGCGCTCTCGAGCAGCGGAATTCACTGCTTTGCGGCTTGGACTTACACTGATGGCTCAAGCTCGCAGATTTATTTCGCCCACTCTTAGGGGTCCGATTACCTGGGAGTCAGTCGCCTAGCTCTCGGTGATCGCGACCTACATGAGTGCTCTCGAGAAATCGTTGCGCGACAAAAGTGGATAAAACAGGATGAGGCCTGAAAATATGGAAGATGACGGTCTTGGACCGGATCAGGAGTTTTTTTCGCATTCGGGACCCGCCCGCCGTTGAAAAAGCATCCCCTATATCTATTAATAGAGTACGGAGAGCCATGGCAGATGTACTCAAAGTGCATGAACAAGCAAATACCAATGAAATTAACTGCGTGTCCGCGGCCGTGAACCTACTGTTTTGCGTATGTACTAATGGTCTGCTGATACTTAGGCCATTACTCCTTTGATTTTGCTAAGCTTAGGAAGAATTCGATTTCCTTTCAGAGATTTCTCGTATAACTTCAGGCTCATCAAATCTTAGAGAGGATCCTTGTGTAATACAGAGATCGCCTACCGTGAGTTACCCAAAAATCTGGAATTGAGGTTCCACCTCTTAACCGCCCGTTTGGCCCGGTGCTATTCTCATCAATCAAAAAATACAAGTAAGTTTTCTCTTATCTTTGATCTTGCACAAGCAATTTGCAGACGGGTGCCGGATTAATCGGAAGTCTATATCCAGTACCCTAGCCACAGCCTTGATTATGGGCATCTTTGTCGGACTCGTAATCATAGGACTGGTCTTCGCGTACGTTATCCCGTCGCCTGCAGGTTCGCAGGGATTCACAGGGATTACTCTCACGCAAGTGCTTCTCTACGGCGGCAATGCTTCAGTCGACTCGCTCACGCAACCTTGCAGCGGCGACTCGCAGCTGGATATCACACTATTGAACAATTCGACGAGTACGATCACCATGACAAACATTACTCTCTATGGAGGCTCGCTCCCGAAAAATTCAACTGTACTTGTTCCGGTCTCGAACGGATGTTTACCAGTCGCTCAAAGTGACCCACCGATAGCCTCGGAGTCGAGCACTCAACTCACATTGTATCCAGCCGCCGACTTTCCCTTGTTTCCTCCCCGCGATTGCATCGCCGAGATACAGTTCAGCGACGGGCAGAACTTTTCTGGGATTGGATTGGTTCCCGGTCCGCTTGAAAATCAATGACAAGATTTTTCCAGCCGAACCTGAATTTTTTCCTCCAGCATTAAGCTGGAAAATCCTGCCATTTTCGCGCAGTGCCAGCGATGCGCCTAAATCGTTCCAGTAGAAACTGAAAGGATTGGTGGCAACACGTCAGAAATCTTGCTCCAAGTCTTTCCTTGGTTTCGGCTGTAAAAGAGATGACCGGTCGTTGTGCCAACGTATACTCCACAAGGATCTTCTTGGTCGGATGCCATCCCTTCTCGGAGCACCGAAAAGTACGCTGTGGAGGGTAGTCCAGTTCTCATTTCCTGCCAGTGTTTGCCGGAATTCTCGGTAACCCAGATGGAAAAGTGAGCGTTGGGCGAGAGCCGTGCTTCCCCACTCTCCAAGGGAGTAACGTATACCCTTTTGGGATCTTGCGAATCGATTGCGATCGGAAATCCAAAGTCAGAGGGAAGATTTGCCTGAATGTCTACCCAGTCCTCTCCTCCGTTATCGCTCCTGTACTGCCCACAGTGATTTTGCTGGTACAGGACATCGGGCTTTGAAGGGTGCCTTACAACTTTGTGTACGCATTGTCCAAAAACGGGGTATTTATCTGGCTGAAAATCGGCGCGGACGTTTTTGTTCCTGAAGCTCCAGCTTTTGCCCCCATCGTCCGAGAACATCGTGCCGACCGCTGAGATCGCGATGTACTGTCTCTTTGGGTTTTTCGCGTCAATCATTATCGTGTGGAGACACAATCCGCCAAATCCGGCTTGCCATTTGGGCCTCGTCTCGTGGTTCATGAGAGACTCGTTTACTGTCCAGCTTACTCCTTGATCGTCGCTTCGAAACAGGCAAGCCGGATCCACGCCTACGTACATCACGTCTGGCTCGCTTGGAGAACTCGGCTCTATGTGCCAAATATTCTTGACCGATAGCCCGCTTTCCTTTGGAAATCTGGGCTGGTTCTTCGAGCGTTTCCACTCGCTGCCCAAATCGAAACTACGCGCGACTACAGGACCCCATTGGTAGCTGTTGACTCCAGCCAGCATCACGCGGTTCCTTGCATCATAAGCAAGATGGTAAACTGAAATTCCCTTGAAATGCGGGCCAGATACTTTCCAGCTTCGCCGGTTGTCCCTTGAAGTAAAAACGAACGCGCCCTTCGCAGTCCCAACCATTAACAGATTTGTGTTCCCGAGTTTTTTAGTTGGCATCTATCCACCAGCAACTGAAGGTAAAATGTGCACGCGGTCTCCGTCCTTAAGTATTGTGCGTTCCGACTCCCCTTCTCGAATATTTTCACCGTTAACAAAAATGTTCACAAACGGACGAGTCCTTTCTTGGTCGTCGAGGATTCTGTCCTTAACCCCAGGGAATGCTTTATCGAGGTTTGTCACGAGTCCGAGAACAGTCTTTACCGAATCTGGGACTTCGACCTCTCTTTTTCGGCCCGTGTAGTCCTTTAGATGGCCCGAAATGTGAACGATGATCATAAGAATTGTTCAACGGAGATATGGTGGACTACTGTTTTCGAGCTTCTCGTATTGGGGAGAAAGTTTCCGTATGTACTCCACATTTGAAGCCATCATTGAAAATAGATCAGTTAGCCCCTTTAATTGATCTGCACGGAGACTTCCAAAGTCGACTGTTTTTGAATCAACTTCCTTCCCTTCCGTGTCTGAGATCTTCATCGTAACGACTACGCCAAAAAATTCCTTTGAATCGATTGTTCGTTTCTCCTGTTCTGGCATTGGAAGAAAATGTTTGCAAGGATATTGATAGGCTTTCCGATGTGGGTACACTTCGTTGGCCGAACCTAACCGCTTACTAACTACCTAGAACTGCTTGTTGTTGCTTTTGCTCGCTGGCAATATTGTTCCGGTAAGCAAGCCTCAAAACCACGTATGTGATTGGAAAAAGGAAAAATCCTAGGAACTGCAGCAACCCCAAGAGCGAAATCAGAGCACTGCTCCCAAAAGACTCCAAGACTTCCACGTGCGCTGGAGTGCTGATAGAAAATGCGGGGGCGATTACACCTAGGACCGTTCCCACGTTGATCACCATCGTGTTTGCTTTGTAAACGAAGAACGATAGAACAAACAGAATCACAACCACAACCCCGGTAAGCTCGACCAAGTAATTGGGGACAAGGCTGTAACCGTACAGAAGCGTTCCCCCGATGCCAAGAGAAATTGCTGATGCTATCAGCAATCCGGTCAGGACATTTGTAATTCGCAAACCGTGTTAACTCCAAAATGTTGTTTGTATGTTTCGGTGCTTATCAGGGACACTGTTTCAGATAAAATTTCCCATATCGATATTTATCAGCTTTGAAAATAATCTTGTTTGATTGTCTTGGCCAGATCAAAGCTTGCTGCCAAAATTGACATTCAGAATCTGAACGAAAGAGCAAAGGCCAAAAAGGAAGGCAGAAGAACCAGGATAGGAAGCGGCAAGGAATTCAACCAGGCAGGAGCTCCATTTCATGTCGGAGAACTGCCCTCCCAGTACAATGCAGAACAATCAGAGCTAGAAAAAGTCGGCAGAACCAAGCGAAGGCAAGAATGGTAGATCTAGATTATGTTCACGAGGTAACCGATAACAAATCCGACCAGCATTCCAATGTATACAAAGCGCTGCTTCGTCAAATCGAGTTCTGCTGATCCAGTCGAGCGAAAACAACTTTTGATCATTGGTAGTATAACGTAAACTATAGCCCCGATTGCGACGCCATCAAAAATAATGTTGAAAGTTATTGAATCGTAAAAGAACCCCACAGCTCCGCCGATCACCGTCGGAATTCCTCCGATAAAGAATAGTCCGAGAATCTGTCCAATTTTCCAGTTACTCCCTGTAAAGGGAGACGCAATTGGAAATCCTTCCGTAACATTTTGGAGAAGAAAGCCGACGAATACTACCGCCGTCAGCGCTGCGAAACCTGCAGTGTAGTACGAGGCTCCGAAGACGAGGCCCTCGGTCAGATTTTGAAATCCAATTCCAAGCGCTATGATAAGAGCAGTTTGATTTGGAGTCAGAACAGATTTTTCTCTCGAACGGTTCTCCGCGGCGTAGAGCACCATGTAGGAAACGGCGACGGAAAGAACGAAGTAGAGGTCATAATTGTATAAAGTGCCGTTGTTAGTAAAGGCATTTACATCAACAAATACGTCAGCAATGAGGAAGATCAGTATTCCTATTGCAGCAGAATTGATTAGCGCGCGCGTCATTTCGCCTGCTTTTTTGTGGAGCACGACTGGCAGGGAAAGGTAAATGGAAAAACCGATTGCCCCCGATAGGGCAAGCATCACCCAAAAGTCGGCCAATTTCGATATAGGAAAAAGTATGCCGTAAGGCATATTTTAGGCTTGATACGCCCGTTAAGATCCCAGTTTCTGCTGATCAAGCTTATTTTACTAGAATAAGGAGCTGTCCCGGAAGCCATCGGAGCAAGTCAAACTAAATGCCACATTCGAAGAAGAAAAAACCCAATGCGTCAGCACAGGCTCGCGCACGCGCCCAAAGAAAATCGAAGCAAAACCAGTATATCATGGTAGGCGTTATCGCTGCAATAATCGTGGCGGCCGCAGGGGCCTACGTCTATTACTCTTACCATAACACGACAGTAACCACGACATCAACGACTTCAGGGGGCCTAATCTACGCAGAGCTCAACACAAGTCAAGGATCCATAGAAGTCGAG
>JASHSF010000168.1 GCA_030036955.1 Nitrososphaerales archaeon | reverse complement strand
CTTTGATTTCGTCGATTAATCTCAAGGAAAGGTTGCTGTCAACCGCGGTAATGCTCCACCTGGTTGGGACGAGCTTCCGCCTCCTTTTTTCTCCAAAAACTCCGACTGAAAATGCTTTTTCGAGTTTCGAAAAGATGACTCCGTTCCTGTATAGCTCAAATATGGCTTCGTTTGCTTTCAGATCGCCGTCGTAGTAGGCCTTTTCAATTCTCCTGTCAACAGAGACGTTTCCAGCGGGCTTGAACGCTTTCAGCGGGGCGCTCGGGCCGAATGGCTGGCTATTCTCGCTGAATGTAATACGCGAAGTCGGCTTTCGCTCGAGCAGTAGCTCGGAGTCAGCAGGCTTGTTTGACATTGCAATTTCCTGCAGGGTGTCGACTATGGATGAACCCTTAACGGCTTCGTGAATGTCCGCCCGAATGCATCCGCGAACCAAACTGTAGCGGTAATCGACGATTTCTTCGATCGACTTACCCCTCCACATCTCGGGAGTATCGAGGAATTCAGTATCGCCGTGGAAGCCCGGCACCATCGGTCCGATGAACACCTTGGGATAGCCGAATCTACCGATGAATACTCCAGGTGGCGATGTGCCAGCCACGATGTCGGAAGAGTAATTTCTCTCGGCGTGGCGCGAAAAGCCCTCCATCTTTGTCAGTATCGGGCACTTGCTCTTTCCGCAGAGGAGCTTTGCTCCCCTACAAGCAAGGCACATTTCAGCGCTCGGTCGCTCGATTATGATCTTGGTTCTCCAGTTGGGATTGCTTCCAAAACCTGTGGGGTTGAACCACTTTTGACCGAGGTTAGAATACAAAGAAGGGGCGTATCACTTAGGGGCTTTCCGATAAAAGAATATTTGTCTTGCAGGAATGTTACAGTAATTTAATTGGCTTTCTTGGATTCATCTTCGCTTTTTTGATTGGAGTCGAGTTTGTCGAGACTTTCCAAGAATTGTCTTTTCATTTGCTTCTTCTGGCGGGCCGTGAGAATTTCAGCGAGCGCGGCCGCACCGATTGCAAAAATGATCATAGCATAGATGTAGGGCGCCAAAGAAAGTTCGTCTCAGTTTCGGCCTCTTTTTCCGTGCTTAGAGTTTAGCTCTTCTACTCGGGAAATTGCTTCATCCAAGTAGGCCCTGTCGATCTCGAAGCCAATGAAAGAAGTACCCAAGCGAGCTGCTGCAACGGCGGTTGAACCTATCCCGAGAAACGGATCGAGCACGACTAAGTTAGGGCGGCAGCCGTGGAGCTTGATGCACATTTCCGGAAGCTTGACGGGAAAACTTGCGGGGTGAGGCCTCTGGCTCTTGCTTCTTATGGTGCTGTAAGGAAGGAACCAGACGTTGCCCCTGTCTCTTCTGTCCTTCTTCGCGCTCTTCCACCTGCCTATGTTTGTCTTGTCCTGGTACGGCACGCCAATTGAGAGCTTGTCGAGATTAACTGATCCACTTTTCGTAAAGTGGAAGATGTACTCGTGGCAGTCGTTGAGGAATCTCTTGCTAACGATAGGTTTGAAGTGGCCCGGCGCGACGTCTCCAAGAATGTTCGGATAATTCCCTACATCTACTTTGCTAATCGCGATAGACTTGACCCAGTGAATTACGTTTTGAAGAGTAAATTTCTCTTTTAGGACCCGGGCGACGTCCCAAGCAATCCACTGATCCTTTGGAGTGTTCCCGACGTTCACGAAAAACGAGCCGTCGTCTTTCAGAGCGCGAAAGATTTGATTTCCGAGCTGTGACATCCAGGCGAGATAACTCTCCCGCGGCAGGTTGTCCGAGTGCACGTTGTATTTTATTCCAATGTTGTATGGAGGCGACGTCACAACAACGTCGATTGACAGTTCGGGTACAAAACTTGCCATGCCAGCAGTGCAGTCAGAATGGTAAAACGTGAGCCTTGAACCTGAGCGCGAGATTACTCTGTAGGGGGGGTTGTTTGCTTCTCCCTGAAGAGGCGGGCGTCGCTGAACAAGCATTGCAAGTGCTTACCTTTATTTTCTCTTAAAGTAGTTTGTAACGAACAGAATTTTCTAGTCTACTCTTTGATTTGGTGGCCTGATCGCATCTGAAACTGATTTTGCGAAACGGTTGTACTCGTCAATGTAAGATATAGCGAATCGATCTGCATTCTTTTCTGTCCCCTTGTGGGTGCCGGACTTGGAGCGTATGCAGTGGTAGAGTTCGTGGAGCACAACGAACGGGCTGAAAAATTGGTCTTGGTCTCTGAATGCAATGGAGTTTGAGGCTACGCTATAGACGCCCAGTGCCTTCTTGTGTCCCTTGGGAACTCCACCGACTCGAAGGGCGGGAGGTTTTGCATTGTATTTCCTGCAAACAAGTTCGACGGCTTTTTCCGTGTCCTTTGAAAGAACGGAATGAACGACGAGAACTTTGAACATTCGATCGTCTTCTGTCTCTGTCACCTGACGATCTTCTTTCTCATCCATGTGCACTGTCACAGTATTGCATTCTGCATGCCTTTAAATTGACAGTGTTTACGGCATAAATCAAGACCTGGAATGGCCTCATACAAAGTAGGTCTGGAATCGTTTCATTATCAATGGAGTGCCGCGCACAAACCAGTAATCCGGATAGCATCCGGCGATAGCATTTCGTTTGACGTCAACGAAGTAATGTCCTGGCAGATAACTCAGAAAAGCAAAGCAAAGGATTTGGCGAGGCTCGATAACGCGAAGTTGTACCCTCTCTCCGGTCCGGTTTATGTCTCGGATGCCAGTCCTGGCGACGACCTTCGGATTATAGTTGAAGAAATAGAAACAGCTAACTGGGGTTGGAGCGCCATAATTCCGGGATTGGGGCTGCTACCAGAGTTCAAAAAACCTTACCTGTGGATCTGGGATTTGTCGGGCGCAAGAAAAAGCGGATACGTGAAATTCAAGAATGGAATCAAAGTTCCCTACCGCCCCTTTTGCGGAGTGATGGGAGTTGCTCCAAAAGAACCCGGGGAGTTCCCCGTCATGCCTCCGAAGCTCCACGGCGGAAATCTCGACATCAGGCACCTCATTGAAGGAAGCGCACTTGATCTTCCAGTTTGGAGGAGGGGGGCACTTTTCTCTGTGGGCGACATGCACGCGGTTCAGGGGGATGGAGAGGTCTGCGTAACCGCGATAGAGTGCCCGGGAAAAGTGAAGCTAAAGTTCGAGCTAGTGAAGGGTGCCGGAATAAAATCTCCGAGGTTCACGACGCCTAGAACAAGAGGGGACAATGCCTCCGAATTTTCAACTGTAGGTATTGCTCCGGATCTTATGGAGGCTTCGAAAATGGCAGTAAGAAACATGATCGAGTATCTGTCAAATCAATACTCCTTGACACGCGAAGAAGCGTACGTGCTTTGCAGTGTAGCGGCAGACCTGCGAATACATGAAGTAGTAGATGCGCCGAACTGGGTCGTCGGGTTAGCTATCAGCAAGAGCCTTCTCCCCTAAGGTATAGAACAAAGTATTACAAGAGAGCAAGGACACGTTTCTTGCGACATGGCCTCGCAGGCTTCTAAGCAACCAGCTCTACGCGCGCCGCCGGGATTGGAAGGCGTAATTGTCGCCGACACTATGATCTCGAAGATTGATGGGATCGGAGGGAAGCTGATCTACCGCGGGTACAACGTTCAGGATTTGCCGGGGAAGGCATCATTCGAAGCTGTTGCATACCTTCTCTGGACCGGCCACATGCCGAATGAAGAGGAACTTTTGATTTTCAAGAGGAATCTAAAGCGGCACAGAAAAATTTCAGAGAAACTCGTGATGTTCCTCAAGGAAGCCGTGCCAAAGAGTGCTGAGCCGTTTGTTGTTCTGAGGACAGCCGTCTCGTACCTTCAGATGGTGAGATCTAAGGAAAACCCGAGGGATGATCCGGTGCTAGAAAATGGGACCGCTCTCGGTGCCCAGTTTCCGACAATACTTGCGTACTTTCACCGAATAAGAAAGAACAAGGAGATCGTTGAACCGAATCCAGATCTCGATCACGCAGCTAACTACCTTTACATGTTGAGTGGTAAGGAGCCGAGCGAGGAAAACGCAAAGGCGCTCGACAGTTACCTGATCCTCCTCGCGGACCACGGGATGAACGCGTCGACGTTTTCAGCTCGCGTTACTATTTCAACGCTGACAGACCTGTACTCCGCAATAGTTGCCGCAATCGGCACGCTGAAGGGTCCCCTCCATGGAGGCGCCCCATCGCAGGTGTGGGAGATGCTCGAATCTATCGGGGAAGAAGAATTGGTTGAAACTTGGCTCCTGGACAGGCTCGCGAGGAACGAGCGAATAATGGGCTTTGGGCACAGAATTTACAGGACGGAAGATCCGAGATCAAAAGTCCTGAAGGGCATCGCTAGCAAAATCTCGGATCCAAAAACCTTTGCGCTCGCAAACACTGTTGAAGAAGTGGCAAGGCGCATATTGCAGCAGAGGCATCCCGAAAGGCCGCTCGACACGAACGTAGAATTTTACTCGTCCCTCGTACTCAATGCGGTGGGAATCCCGACTGATCTGTTCACTCCGACGTTTGCTTGCTCGAGAGTCTTCGGCTGGATTGCCCAGATTTTGGAGCAGCTGGAGAACAACCGGATATTCCGTCCGACCACAGAGTACGTCGGGCCGCCGAACCTGTCGCTGTAGTTACTTCCACGAAACTATGAAGGGCGCGCTCCTGTTCAGGAGTCGTTTGATAAAGTGCTCGAGGTATCTGTCTATTTTGAGTGCAAGCGCATTTTCAGGTTCAGTCCAAATGGTTAATTGGATCTCGTCGGCGTCGACGCGTACGGTTTGATTTCCACTTGCCTTGCAAAGGTAGTCGAAGAAAATAAAGTGCGAGCTTCGAATCCAAAATTCTTTCGGGTAGATTACCTGCTGTATCGAGAGCAGCTCAACCACTTTGATGTCGAGTCCCACCTCTTCCTTGATTTCGCGAACCAGAGCTTCTTCGGCGGTTTCGCCGAGCTCGATATGTCCACCCGGGACCGTGTAAAGCCCGGGCCACTTGTGAGATTCGCAGAGCAGGATTTTGCCCTCGTCGTTCTGAATTAGAGCGCCGACTGTTGGCTCTGGAAATACCTGTGGGCCTCTAGCAGGCACCGGTTTTTCCCTACTGCGTTGCTATGAGCTGGTTCGGTGCAAGCTCATCGAAAGCCCTTGCA
>JASHSF010000020.1 GCA_030036955.1 Nitrososphaerales archaeon | reverse complement strand
CTATGTAGTGGACCCGCATCTTTTTCTGAAGGTTGATGATCCGGTTCACGACGTCCTGATTCTCGAGGAAGACGCCCGACGCATCCCTCCGCCACATATCCACGACGTCTCCCAGGAGGACAAGATCCGTCACGCTTGCATCTGACTCTAGTGAATCCAGAAACCGGTTGAAAGCCGCTTTGTCAGTGCTTTCTATTCCCAGATGTTGATCCGAGACAACTATGATCGCCAAATCGCTTTGTGTTTTTCTACAGACTAGATAGGTTTGCTGGCAAGCTTCGCTCGGAACAAACATAACTCAATACCTGTACTTGTCATCAGATAGGTTATGATCGGCTGCATCATCCTATTGCTTTAATGTATGAAACTTTTATCTGACTCCCGCTCCTCGATGATCAGTTATTCAATTCACGCTAAAAAGAGAATGCGAGAAAGAGAAATAACTGAAGAACAGGTCGTCGAACTTTATCAAGACCACTTGAGAGGACGGAAACCCGGTACGGCAGACATTGCGCGTATAGCCATCTCGAAGGAGATAGCTATATCGTTGCCATATTCGAAAAACACAAAGAAGATTAATATTTGTAACAGCCTTAAGAGTAGAAAGTCGGCTGAGAAGATATGGCTTCCTTGGAGTTTGACGACAAAGTAAACGCACTTTATGTGAGGCTGAAAAAAGGCAAGGTCTCCTCTACAGAGCCGCTAGCAGACAACATGCTTGTTGATCTGGACAAGAATGGTTCAGTGTTAGGATTAGAGCTTCTTCTGCCACAGGAAATTAAAACAGAAATCAAGGCTCAAATAAAAAAGGCCGCCTAACCGAAAGAGTCGAGAAACCGGTTGAAAACCGCTTTGTCAGCTCTCCAAGCTAGACAAGTTTTGTCGAGATCGAAGTGAGATCCTGACTGGCCATTCTCCAGCTTTGGGGCGATTTTGTTCTATCGAATTGAATAGAGGTTGCTGGCAGGCACAGCTCGGAAACAAAACTCTAAGAATGCCCGCCATCCGAGAACTGTCAAATGCCCGGAAAGTCGAAAACACAAACATATCACCTTTCAAAGATAATCGAAGCTCCTCTTCCATTCGTGTACGATTGGTGCACAGACTTTAGAGAGGACGATGGAAAGCTCACAGGCTCAACGCGGGAGCGGAAGATTCTGGAAAAAACACAAACCAGAGTCATCAGCACCCAATCCTACATGGAAAAGGGAAAGGAGGTGGGTTACGTTTCCATAGTTACATTAAAACCTCCCAACGCCTGGCATCTGGATACTGCTGGAAACGTTCGCGAACAAGAAACCGGAGACTACAAACTAATCAGACTCGGGAAGAACAGAACTCGCCTCGACATGGTCTTTCAGGTAGAGTATGGCGGAGGCGCTCGAGTTCCCTCCAAGAAGTGGTGGGAAGACGACTCTCACAAATTCTGGGACAAACTGATAGTTGCCCTGATGAGCGATTATGCGAAATCAAACTAGAATCCGCCACTCGAGAACTGCTGGCGAGCCAGTGACAAGACTCCGACAGAGCTTCGCTAACGAAGGATCTCTGCCGAATATTCTGAGAATATCTAAGCAGGCTCTGGAGCTTGCCCTCTCCTACGCATGAAGAGAACAACACCGGCAATTATTACGACTATTACGATCGCGGCGGCAACTCCTTCGTATAGGGCAGTATTATTCGAGGGCGCTGCTGTTGTAGTACTGGTCGTTGAGCTCGCGCTTGAGGTTACACTGGATGAACTAGTAGTCGCAACCGTGGACGACGACGGTGCTGTCGTAGTTGTCGTTGTTGATCCCACAGTCACGTTCTCCAAAGACCAAGGAGATAATATCCCTTCATCTCCAGAGTAGATCCCCTCAGGACCCAAAACGAACCCGTGGAAATCCGAAGCGTACGCATTCAACTCCAGTGGGTTGTCGAGCCACAGCCACGTATATTGGCTCGCTGTTATTCCCGCAATATCCCGGTATAGCTGCACCCGTAAAGTATTGTTCCCAGTTTCGTCAGCCTGAAGGGCTAGCAGCTGTTCCTGAGTACTGTTGTATCCCGTGGAGTCTCCAGGGCCGTTGGGCGTAAGCATGAACGTAGCCATAAAGTCCGGGTCAGGGGATTCTGAAATGAACGAGGGTCCATAAAGATTCCAGCTGACCGGCTGCGGTGTCAGGTAGACATCTTGGAAGAAAGTATTCGAGTCCGTTATTGTTATGATCAGGTTGATTCCCACAGAGTAGAGCATCTGCTGTATCGCGCTTACCTCTGTAAGCTGTTGTTGGTCCCCGGACTCGAGGATGGTGTTTAGATTGAATCTATACTGTGCGCCATTTGACACGTTTCCGCCGCTGGGCGTCCAGAGATATCCGGATTCGTTCAAGAGCAGATCCGCATTGGTCAAATTAACCTGCGGCCACGGAACTGATGAATTCGTAAAAGATTCACCGTTTATGCCAAAGAATGGAATCCAAACTTGGTTAATCGGCGTCGCGTATCCGTCATAAGCTGTACTTACTACTTGACTGACATTCACAACTTGCGAAATTGCTTCTCTGACACCTAGGATAGAGAGTGGGTTGAACGCTCCATTCGCAAGGTGTGTACCGAAATTGTATCCCATAAAGTCGATATTCCACGAAGGTTCTGTTGTCACGTCTATGCCAGATTTGTTCAAGGTTGAAACATCTTGGGGAAGAACTCCTTGAACAAAATTAACTTCACCATCCTGCAGAGCGATTTCAGCGGCTGCCTGCGTTTGATATACCTTGAATGTTACACTGCTTATGTCTGGTTCTCCACCCCAGTAGTGGGGATTGGCCGTGAGGGTTAGATAATTGCCCGGAACGTACTGACTGAATATGAATGGCCCAGAGCCAATAAACTGCGAATTTACAAAACTAGTGTTGGAGAAATTCTGGCCTGCGAAAATGTGCTCCGGTATTATAGCAGCTCCTGCGATATTCAAGAACAGAGGCGCGTATGGTTGAGGAAGATTGAACACAATGGTATAGTTATTCGGTATCGATACAACACTAGAGTTTATCGTGACTCCAGTGGGGTTGCTGGGATCAGGAACCGTCATTCCATCAAAAAACGAGCTGTGGTCGGTTGAATAATTGATGATGGCTGCTATAGTGTATTCGACATCGTAAGCAGTTAGAGGCGCGCCGTCAGACCAGTTCACATCGTGTCTCAAATTGAAAGTATACTGGAGTCCGTTCGCAGACTCATTCCAACTCACTGCGAGATCGGGTCTCAAAACAAGATTCTGATCCCATTGTAACAAAGAGTCATCGTCAAGCGAAAGCATGAGCCAAGCTTCAGGGCTGTGGAGCAGTATTGCGTTCATTGGATTTGTTGGCTCGTTTGTGTACCCAATGACCAGTGCGGTTGATGCTGCTTTCGCTACCAGAGGGTGAATACTAAAAGTTCCAACTGACAAGCCGGAAAGTGCGGAAACGATGAACAAAGCAACGATGACGATCGAAACGGATCTCGGCGAAAAAATTCGCATGGAAGACCCAAACGACTGTACGAATATAAACGTTAATATTGAGTACTGCCGCAGAGTAGCAAAAAATTTCGGAAGAGAGTTGATAGGTGCCATCAGAGCTTGTTAGTTACGTAATTCGCAAAGTTCTGATTACCATTCCATTAATTTTCGGAGTTTTTGTATTCAACTTTATTTTGATTCATACCGCTCCAGGCGGTCCTTTACTTGATCTAGCAAACCCCCTGCGAATAACAGCCGCGGCTAAGGAACAAATTATTCGCGAATTTGGGTTCAACGAACCACTTCCAGAACAATTCTTCGTTTATATTTCTAATGCACTTCACGGGAACCTCGGAGTATCCTTCTATTACAGGGAACCAGTTACTGAGGTCATTTTTCAGAGAATCCCAGCAACTTTGCTTCTGACAGGTACGAGCGCTGTTCTCTCATTCATTATTGGCACTTTGCTTGGCGTGCTAGCCGCTTCTAGACCGCGCTCGATAATCGATCGTTTCGTGAGCGGCGTCTCAATGTTTGGATACACAGTCCCCGTCTTTTGGCTCGGAATAATCTTCCTCGAAATTTTTGCTTCGTACTATCACATCTTCCCAGCTGGGGGCATCCACTCGCTGAATGCTCCAACGAATTTCTTTGGCAACCTCGAGGATCTGATCTGGCACATGATCCTACCGGTGGCAACGCTCACAATTACTTCAATCGCTCCCTTCGCTCTTTTCACAAGAGCCGGTATGATTGACGCTCTTGGGAAGGACTATATCCTCACCGCAAAGGCAAAGGGCGCTGGAAGCTTTCGCGTTCTCTTCAGGCATGCCCTAAGAAACGCGCTCCTGTCGGTAATGACAGTCTTTGGATTAACACTTGCTTTCTTACTGGCTGGAACTACGCTGGTCGAAACGGTATTTTCTTGGCCGGGAATAGGTCTGCTCATGTTTACGTCCGTCGTGGCAAGAGATTATCCGGTGCTGCTTGGCATTTTTCTTATCATTGCTGTCAGCGTCTTTGTGGCTAACCTCGCCACGGATATCGTGTACGCGTTTCTTGATCCCAGGATAGCCTTCGAATAAACACATGACATTAACAACGACTGTTTCCTCAAAGTCTAGATCGGGACTGTTTGGTTTTGTTCGATTGTTTCGAAGATTTGCTAGAAATCGCGCGGCCGTAGTGGGATTGATAATTGTTGTGGCATTTCTGTTTTTCACCTTCTTTCCGGGAGTTGTAGCAAAGCAAAATCCTACACTCCCGCATTACACCGAGCTGTTAAACCCTCCGAGCAATGCGCATCTCTTTGGAACGGACAATTTAGGGCGAGATGTTTTCAGCCGAGTAATCTATGGAACGCGCATCTCGATGGAGGCGGGGATTTTCTCGGGTCTCATAATGGTCATACTCGGCGCATTAATCGGAATTTCCGGCGGTTACTTTGGGGGGAAGATCGACAAGGTAGCAAGCGCATTTACTGATTCCGTCCTTATGATTCCTGTCATTCCTTTGATACTGGTGATTATCGCCTTGTACGGTTCAAGCCTCACAAACGTGATTTTGGTGATAGGTCTCGTTGGCTGGCCGCAGGTGGCCAGGATCTTGCGAGCAGAAACACTCTCTCTTCGAAAGAGAGACTACATAGATGCGGCTCGGACGAGCGGTGTGAGCGATCTGAAGATTATACTCACGCACATTGTTCCAAACGAAATGCCCCAAATACTAGTAAACCTTGCGCTCGGAATCTCATTCGGCATCCTGGCAGAGGCTGCAATTGATTTTCTCGGCCTCGGTTCCGTGCAGGTAAGCTGGGGTTTTAACTTGTATATTGCGCTTGACTACTGGTTGAGCGGCGCATGGTGGTTGACTTTCTTTCC
>JASHSF010000167.1 GCA_030036955.1 Nitrososphaerales archaeon | reverse complement strand
ACAATGTAAGCAGCTGGAAGCGAAAGAAATACCGGAATCCCAAGCATCTCAAAGCCTAAGGCGATCCCCGCGTACTCGGCAACATAACTTAACACGTCTGTTGCCGCCATGGGAAGACTCATGAAAACAGCAGTTTTCTTTCCATAGTTTGTTCGGATAACTTCGCCCAAGCCCTTGCCTGTTACAACTCCGATGCGACCAGCAGACTCTTGAATCAAGAACAGGGGCACAATGAGTATTAATAGAAACCAGACGAGCCCGTATCCGTAAGAAGCTCCGTCCTGGGCGGCAGTGACTATGCTTGCAGCATCGACGTCTGCGATCATCACGATCCATGCAGGGCCGAATGTGCTGACCAGTTCGTAAAATTTAGACCCTTGTCTATTCAGCCTTCGCTGGACAGGCGCTTCGCGAGCCAATTCTGCCTTCGATATGACGTATGGAATACATCGAATATAATCGAGGTCACGATTCTCAATTTTGGGAATGACAGAACAATCCTGTTTTTCTCAACGCATAGCAACTTAAAGTTCTTAGACTCGGTTAAGGCAGATCCCGTCACAAAGTCGATCTGACCCGACGGGTTTTGCCAGGCGGCATAGAACGTCGTTCCACTTATAGCTGAACCTCCTGTGGCGATGTCATTTTCCGGGACCGTGTGAGAGGTAGATGTATTGAGGTCAACCGGAGAGGACCAGTACAGATTGTTTCAATTGGCTCAGGACTTAATCTAGAATAGAATATAATAGATACCGCAATTATTTAGAGCATATAGATGCTGAAGTACTTGGCAAACAGTTTTGCCATCATGCTAAAAATTCAGGACCTTGACGCCCTAAATGTCGTTAAGCGACATGAAAATGTCGAGCACTTTGTTCTGAAGATCTCGCTGCGTGAAAATTCCAATTATTTTCCCCTTTTCAGTCACGAGGAGGCGGCGAATTTTCTTTTCCGTCATTACCATCGTTGCCTCGCCTAGGCTGGCATCCACGTCTATAGTTATCAAAGGACTCGTCATGATTGATTCAAGCTTCACCGACGAGGGATCCTTCGACGGGAAGGTAACCTTCTTCAGGATGTCCCGCTCGGTAACAATTCCAATCGGTTGATCCGAACTAATTACCACCACCGAACCTATGTCATTGCTCACCATTAGAGCTGCCGCGTCCTTGACCGTCTTGGCCTTGTCAAGTGAGATGATGTTTCGTTGCACAATGTCCCTAACTGTTACTGTAATCAAAACACTTCATTCTCCAGAACAAATGAGGTATCCTAGGACGCTTTATTACGATCTCGCAATGATTGCTCGATAATTTTACTTTGAAAGATGTCGTGTCAAAAGAAATTGGATGACGCTAGGGCTTTGCTCTCGCACTTTTTGCAGCGCCAACCAAACTCGCGCGTCAAGCCTAAAACATCTTCAGCATACTGATCAGGGCCGTACACTAGCTCTTCCGCTCGCAAAGTTTGTCCGCAAACGATGCAAGTGTGGTAAGTATCTTTCGCAGTCTGCATTTACAAAATTCCACCTGTTTGGACTAGGTGGTGCGATGTTATAAGCTCCGAAGACGATCACTAAATTTGAGAATATCAAACAGACGCTTTTCGGAGGTTTTCTATTCTAATGTCCTTACTCGCTCTGATTATGCCGCATTGTGATCAGATAAATACTCAAGCCAAGAAGAGTTATGCCCGCCATAGTAGCTGCAAGCGCAAATGCGTCCGATTTCTTTGCAGGTTCAACGGTGGTTTCCTCTTCCGATGGTTCCGGTTCAAGAGAACGAATCTCCCGTTCCAGCTTTGCTAGCAACCGCCTCAATGTTGCGGTAGATTCATCATAGGATGACCTCTGGATTTGCGCCTGAACCACAGCACGGGCATGTTTCAGTATTGCGATTTGATTGTCAATGTTTTCAATTTCGCCAGAGTCAGAGTCTTTCACATGATGATTAGATTTCGGAGTCTTGTCCTTGAGATCAACTTCCGTCATCTGTACGGTGCTCAATTTCGCTTAGGTTGCTTTGGTACCTTCGGATACTTAAGACGGACAGGTGATTATCAAATTCGAGAATACCTCCTGGATGTTCACGCTAAGCGTTCGGATAAGAAGGTAGCCAGTTTTTTGAAGAGACAGAAAATAGAACTGCTGAATCAAGCTACCGATCACTAGTTTCGAGATTCGTATAGGGTATTTTTATCGGGCGTTCGGGTTAATAGGACTGTAAGAGCCTTCAGGCATGCAGCTAGGTGAAAACTCTGAGTAAGCAAGAAGTCGTTAGTTCAATTGAACTATTGGACAAAATGGAAGAGCTAAGATAAGGAATGCCGGTTGATGTGTTCCTAGAAGAATCAAAGGAGTTTGAGGAGATGATGGATAAACTCGAAAAAGCCTTGGATAAGAGGGAAAAGGTGATAAATCTGATAATGGCTGAGGGAAAACGATCTAGAAATCAGAAAGGTGCTCAGAATGCTTACGACAGCTCTGCTTGAAAAATAGGCTGAAGCTCTGAAAACACCTCGATCAAAAATTTCGGCAATGCAGAACTCCCAACCCGACTTGTTAGTGTGGGTTTCCAGTGTATTTAGCATATGAGGGATTTTTGAGGAGTCATTTGCAGATTCAAGTTTTCAAAAACTCGGCCCTTATGCATTAGGGAGAATGGATAAACTTGTGCGCAAATTCAAGAACATGATCCGAATTTTTCTCAATGAGTCAACAGAAACCAAACGAGTGTAATGAAAGCATATCTTCAGATGAGATCATATCCGAGGCCAAGAGGATAATAACTGAAGCGAACAAAAGGCAAATTGTACTTCGATCGCTTGGTGGAGTAGCAATTAGAGTACGTTGCAAAAGCTCACTAGACAAGTCTCTCAGAAGACGAATCGCTGACATCGACCTCGCGGGTTTAAGCAGACAACGAAGCGGTATCGAACGGCTTTTTCGAGATCTCGGTTACTCTCCGGGCTTTAACGCGATTAGATTTGAACGGCTAATTTTCTTTGACTCTCAAAAAAGAAAGGTGGATTTGTTTCTTGACACTTTCGAAATGTGTCACAAATTGCACCTGAAATACAGACTAGAGCTGGACGATGCCACTCTGACACTCGCCGACCTCCTAATGACGAAGCTCCAGGTCTTTGAATTTACTGAAAGGGAATACAAAGACGTAACCGCTCTTTTCATTGATTTTGACGTATCAGCTCAAGATAGCGGAAACACAATCAACGGAAAGTATGTAGCAGAGGTTTGTGCGGCTGATTGGGGATTGTGGAGGACTCTGACCCTGAATCTTGACCGATTAGAATCCCATCTATCCAATTACTTGCAGGATCCACAGAGACAAGCTATCGTGAGAGAAAGGATAGAACATTTGCGGGATTTTGTAAACGGCGAACCGAAAACTTTCCGCTGGAAACGCAGGGCCATTGTTGGCGAGCAAGTCAAGTGGTACAATTTGCCGGAAGAGCCGATGACAAATACTGTGTAGGGATTTTGAGTCATACCGTGCAAAGTATAACTCGACGAATTTCATTCTGCTAACATTTCTCTAAACTCTCCATTCTCGTTTCTGAGAATCGTGTACCGGCTTTATGTGCGCTAACCTCGATTTTTATGAATAGGTGTCTGGAAATGAATGTATTAACGGGCTTTAGCTTGTATCTCTTCGGAGCATTTCTTCTGATCGTTCTCCGCCTTACGAGCGTTCTCCCGACAAACTTCCTCGGAGGCTTCGTTATCGCTGGTTTTGTGGGAGGACTCGTCTTCCCCTTCGTAAATGCTGTAAGACAGGGAGAGAAGATGATCGCGAGCGAAAAAGTGGCAGCGATCGCAGAAGTGGCAAAGCGCGAAGAAGAGCCTATCACTGTTACCGCGTAAGCTCGCAGCAAACCTTAACCGGTAAGACGTAATCGAACCCTTCTTGTTTTAGGATCTGAATCCTATGCCACAAGAGCAATTCACCGCTCCAGAACGGATATTGGCTTGCGTTGACGGATCAGAAACCGGTTATAGAGCTGCTAATTTTGCAACCGCTCTTGCTGAAAGACTCGGATCGCGGATCTCTTTTGTAAACGTTGTAGGAGCCTCCACAACCGAGAAAAATTACCGAATATCTGCGGACATGATTGGTTCCTTCGAGACCCTGGGCGAAGAAGCGTTGAACAAGTGCGCGGAAAATGCGCGCAAGCGTAGCGTCCAGTTTGAAACAAAGCAGCTTTCAGGAGACCCTGCCGAAGAGATCTTAAAACTGACGAATGAAATTAAATGCGATTGTATAGTGGTCGGCAGAAAAGAAATCAGCGGAATTCAGAAGTTGCTCCTCGGGAGCGTTTCAGAAAAAATTCTGAGGCTTTCGGAGATTCCTGTTATTCTTGTGAAATAACCTGAAAGCACCTTTTATAAATTCGGAATATGCCTTAAAACTCGTGGCCTAAGCTGCTGCTCCCGCCTAAATCTCCAGAAGGGGTTGGAGCAAATCTAATGAGAGAAGAATGACCTCCAATTTATTCCTGACACAGTGATTTGTAGCATCTTTCAGACGATTCTTTTCGAGGAACTGGTATATCTGGACCAAGGAACCTTCGCCCTTCCTGAGCGACCAAAGGTTATTGAATCTGGGCAGGATAGAGGGGCACACATACACGAACGGGGCAATATACTACGAATGGGATTGCAAAGACTATCAATCCCGGTATGGTCGATGTGACCCCACGTTCAATCGACCATTTCCTGAATTCGTAGTCCCCGAACGAAGAGAAAGATCTAGGCTCCTCTTAGTCTTCAATCTTCGCTATAGAAACCTGCCCGATTACTATTATCGAAAGCTACCTATAAACTCAGAATACGATTATCACAATCGAGAATCGATAAAAACACAAAAAGAATATTTTTCTCACAAGCGAAGGAAGTAGGAGGATGTAATGCTGGTTAGGCAATCAAGAGCTTCTCATTTCTCCAAGATCCCCGAAAATCACCGAATATTGCAATCTTTTCATCACAGTATTTGCACCTGTTATCGTTTGTCAGATGCCAGCCTGTTACGTTGACACCGTACCTCCTAACGATCACTTTTTTGCATGAGGGGCAATACGTGTGCTCTAACGGGTGCCCGGGGACGTTGCCAATGTATACGTAATTCAAACCTTCTTTCTTCGCAATCTCCCAGTGGGCTTCCAGAGTCTCGATTGGAGTCTCTGGAAAGTCGAGCATCTTGTAATCTGGAAAAAATCTAAGAAAGTGAACAGGGGTATCCGGACCCAAGTTGTCGAAGATCCACTTGGCGAGATTGCGCGCGTCGGACAGGTCATCTCCGACTCCTGGAACCACCAAATCTGTAATTTCTATATGAATATTCGTAGCTGCTTTGATATCGGTAAGAGTATCGAGCAATGGTTGCACGTCCGGTATTCCGATAAATTTTCTGACAAAGTTTCTGTTTCCGTTCCCCTTGAAATCGACCGTTAAGCAGTCCAGGAACTGGCTCATCATTGCAACGGAGTCAGGAGTCCCATAGCCATTTGAAACGAATATGTTGAACAGTTTCTTCTTGTGAGCTTCCACGCCAATGTCTCTTGCAAACTCAAGGAAGATTTCGGGCTCGTTGTAAGTGAAGGCCATTCCTTGACAATTTTTTTCCAAAGCAAGATTTACAAGCTGGATTGGAGAAGTAACTGCTCCGGCAACTTCTCGCCTTTGCGAAAGATCATAATTTATGCAATACCTGCACATGAAATTGCAGCCAGTAGTGCCGATTGAGAAAATCCGAGAACCTGGCATGTAGTGAGAAACGGGTTTTTTCTCTATCGGGTCGATTTGAGCGGCTATTACCCTCCCATAGCTCAGGAGAAACAGCTCTCCACCAATGTTTTTTCTTACACCACAGAAACCCACCTGCCCGTCAGATAACTGACAGTATCTTGCGCACGCTGTGCACATTATCCGACCCTCTTTGGTCAGCCTGAACAGACTGGCTTCTTTCAACTTTCGCTAGACCCAAGTAAGGAGTCGTGCTCCTCTGATAAAAAGACCTGAGACGATTCCCAAATTTAGTGATCAAGGCAATTCTAAATCACAAGGAGCAGGACTGCATTACGGAAATAACGCTCTGCTCCTGACCGATTTCAACTGCCTTTTTTACAAATCCACATATAATGCGAGAGTATCTGTATTCTGATCCAAAACAGGAAGTTCACTGAAGGAATGAGTACGCGAGACCGAAAATTATCCTTGAGCGACGCCGCAGTCGGCACTATCATGACAAAAGAAGTGAAGACGGCCGAAGCAAGTGTATTTCTCAGCGACTGCGTCAGGGTCATGAAGAAAGCTAACATTGGAAGTATTGTTGTGGTCGAGAACGATAAGCCCGTCGGGATATTCACTGAGAGAGACTTGATTTCGAGGATGGCGACAGGCGTAGAGAGTCTCGGACTCCCAATGGCACTTGTCATGACCAAACCCCTGCAAACAATCTCGCCAAGTTCGACTATTTGGGACGCCATAACACTCATGGGCAGACTCAATATTAGACGCCTCCCCGTCGTAGATAATGGAAAGCTCATTGGAATTGTGACCGAGAGAGACGTGCTTCACCTTATCCTTTCCCAGCAGAGTTTACTTCTCGAATCCGTGTCGGAATCCCTTCCCTCAGCTACTAGGGATCAGGTGAAGGCAATGGTCGGCCGGTTTGAATGGAAAGGAAACCTTAAGGGAGAATAGCAAAACTTTCTTCTGCGGGGAAATCGAGTTTCCCGAGGTGGGATCTACTATTCTTCCTTTATTTCGGTCCACTCGTGTCCACAATGTTTGCATTTCAATCGCAATCTGAAAACAGCCTCAGATTGATGAGATCCGGCAAGCGTCGAAGGTCTGACTACGCCAGCGCCTAACACAGAGGGGCCTCGGTAATTGCCAACTAGGTACGCCGTATCCCCTCCTGTGTCTTCACGCTGAACTTCTCTATTGGAAATGATTTCTTTTTGTTCCTTGGTTATTGAAAACAATCTGTGGCAACGAGGGCACATTATATCCAGCATTCCACGTCTCCCTTCAATTATTCAAAATGCGAAGAAGTAATATTTGAACCGGGCACACGATCTTCAGACTTGATAACATCGTGGTACTAGTAGAAAGACGGAAGGAGAGGTCTGGAAGGTTTCAGTCCCTTGGACGCGTGTCTAGTGGTACCCTATTCTCTGTCCGTGTTATCTTCTCGTAATATATTCTTCATCGCTGGATCTTAGCAACTTTCTCACCTTAATGAAACCCACTACGAGTTATCTCGAGACGCTCCCAGGCAAATTGGCACAAACCGAGGAATATCGTACGCAATTTTTATTGCTTGCCGCAGCAATATTTTTGATCGCGACCTAAATATGAGCAGCCGCGCAGATTGGGATGAATACGTAAAGAACTCGACAGTTGAAGAGCTGATCATCGAAGCGCTCCAAACGGAGGGAGAGCAGCACAAGCAATACTTCTTGGTCCAGATAGCCAAGAAGCTAGGCATAAGTTTGTCTCATGTGCAACATGACAAGGGAATTCCGCCCTAGTAACGTTCAGGAACTCAAAAATGAATATACTGAAAACAGAGGAAACCTGCTGGTATCCCAGCTTTAAAGACGCAGTGCAATCAAAGTCGATTTGTAATGATTAGAAAGAACTCTAATCATGAGATTGAGTCCTTCAAGCCCGATCTGAATCGTGGGATCGAGAGATCCATCCAAAAGGCGAATGAAAAGACGCTAACTGTCTGAAAAGATAGTAGGATTTTGCGTCGAAATAATGTCCCAGTGTCTATGAAGATCCTCAGGAGAATCGAATACTCGACAACACCCTTGACAGAAAGCCCTCTCCGCGGAGTTGCTCTCTTTGGACATATGATTCTTAATTTGTTTAGACGCGATCATGCTCTTCTGAATTCCAGATGTCGTTCCTGAAATTCTCTACGGAATATCTCCGATATAATGTAACAATGCGATCATCAAGTTTAGGAATTACAACAGGATTGCCTGACAAATACGGGATGAAGGATGTTTCAGAATTTACCTAAGAACCCGATAATCTCCAATCTTTAGTTCAGCCCATAATATGGAATCTAACTGCTTTTCTGCCGTTGCCTAACGATAAGACATCCCTTGAATCTTAATTTTGAGAATTAGCTTACCATTTAATAGACGCATCCTTCCTGTACCTTCAAGACGATTGCACAGACATGAGTCAAGCTGAGAATTTTGCCACTGAGCAACCATCTTTCTTCAAGACGACGCAATCTAGAGTTTTTCGAAAATATGGAAACGCGATTCAATCCGTGAGCGATAAGAAGACTGATCGTGAAGGGATCAAGCGTCTTCACTTGATGACGCCCGACCGCGATTTCTGGAAGGAGATGAAGGAACGATGGGATCAAGAAAACAAGCAGAAGTCCCTCTGGAAATAAGAGAAATTCCGTCGAGGGCGCTATAGTGGAGTTCTCGTGGTTAATTGCTACATGGAACGAT
>JASHSF010000019.1 GCA_030036955.1 Nitrososphaerales archaeon | reverse complement strand
CAACGAGAATCCAGAAATTTTCTCGATATGAGGTCGATTATTTAAGCGTTAATAAAATATTATGAACGAAAGATTTGTTTTTACAGTAATAATCAGCGAATTCTCTTTAGAAATAGCGAAGTGATCGGTTTGTCTCTGAACAGGAACGGTTTGGTTCGAAAACCGAAAATGGAATCTTGATAGCCACCAGCTATGTTTGCCCTATCGTTTTAATCCATATGCAACTGCTTGTTCAAGTGTCAAGCCCCTGCCAACTGTTGTTTCTGCCGAGAATTTTTCCGATCCTAATTGTGTCCTAGTCGAAGAGAGGTTCCGCTCAAATTCGATCAAATCGACGGGGTCTAAAGAAGTACGAGTTTTTTCAACAATCGCTTCTGTCGCGCCGAATAGACGAGCCGCTCGGTCAGGTGAGCCTTCTGCTAGGGCAATTCCTCCTAATCCGGCAAGACAATGTGCGAGCCCAGCAGTTTCTTTCAATTCCCGAAAAAGCGAAACGGCCCTCGCGAAATACTTGGTCGCTTCGGAGTATTGCTTTAGATGAATCATGGAGTGTGCCATGTTGTGGTAGGACCAAGCGAGCAGGCTGCGTTGTCCATATTCCTCGAAAATTACAACGCCCTTCTTGTAAAAGGAGATAGCCTCGACGTCATTTCCGTGAAGTCGTTCTAGCTCACCAAGACTCATTTGCGATATTCCAATCATTCCATTGTCGTGTATTAATTCGCCGATCGCCAAGCTCTCCATGAGCAAGACACGACATACATTGTAATCGTCAGTCTTGATCCCTGTCTGCCCCTGCAAATTCAAACAGGTAGCTAAATTGTACTTGTCACCTAACTTTCGAAAGATCTCGGTGCTTTCGTTTAGCAGAGACTTCGCCGTTGCTGTATCTCCCAAGTTACGAAGAGACCAACTCAATCCCTTAAGCGAGAAGGCGATACCAACGCTGTCCTTAAGCTCGCGAAATAGATTTCCGCTTTCTTCATACAAGGCACTGGCTTTGGAAAACTCTCCCTGACTATTTGCGGCAAAAGCGAGGCCCCGCATGGATTGAGCCATTCCATTTCTGTCACCAATTCGAAGGCTCATTGAATAAGCTTCGCGCAATAAGTCGATCGCTCGACGATAATCAGCCCTATAGACGGCGAGTATGCCTTCCTTTGAAAGAACCTTTGCCGTGCTGATTGAGGACTCCAGAGGCGAGATCTTAGTAACCGCATCTAAGAATTGACTTCCCTCCTTCAAGTGATTATGATATTCCCAAAATAATCCCAACGCTCCAGCCAAACGGAGGCTAGTGGCTGTCTCTTTCCTATCTATCGACCACCGTAAACCGGCCCTCATGTTGTCGTGCTCCAATTCAAGTCTTTCGAGCCACAGGATAGCCTCTGGACCGTTCAGTTTCGGCTCTGCTTTCTCAGCTAACATCGTAAAAAAATCTGTGCGAGCTTTTTCAATCGTATCCGATTCGCTACTTTTCTTGAGACACTCTGACGCAAACTCGCGAATCGTTTCCAGGAACCCAAAGCGATATTCGGATTCAACAGACGACTTTCCTCCTTCTGGTTTAGTTTCTTCAATGCGTTTTAACAGACTATTATCCAAGAGAGCCGTGATATCATCCATGACATTTAGGTCATTTTCAATCAGGCAAACATTTTCAGCCGCTTCCAAAGTGAAACCCCCAACAAAAACTGCAAGACGTCTAAACAATTTCTTCTCTGATTCGTTGAGCAGGTCGTGGCTCCAGGCTATTGTGTTTCTGAGCGTCTGCTGACGAGCAGCTAGATCGCGGGCACCACCCGTCAAGAGTCCTAATCTACTTCCTAGCCTAGTCAAGATCATGTGAGCCGGAAGGATCTTCATCCTCGCAGCTGCAAGCTCAAGAGCCAGGGGGAGCCCGTCTACCCTGACGCATATCTCTGCAATGTCTCGCGAATTTTCGTCCGTAATTTCAAAGTCGGGTTTTATGGCATGCGTTCTTTCCATGAAAAGTGCAATTGACGGATTCTCGGACATCTCGCCGATTGATGGCAAGATTTTGAGCGAGGGAACAGGAAGAGAGGGCATCGCGAACTCTTGTTCGCCGTGAATTCGAAGCGGCTTCCTGCTCGTCACCAGGAATTTTAGCTTTGGGCAGGAATCGGAAAGTACAGTGAGGAAATGAGCTGAGCTTGAAGCTATCTGCTCGAAATTGTCTAAGAGCAAAAGCACTTTCCTCTGACCAAAATAGATCTTCAATGTCTCGATGAGCGGAGTGTTAGGCTGTTCTTTTACTTCGAGCACTGTAGCCACTGCGGGAAGCACATATTCCGCATCAGTGATCGACGCGAGAGAAACAAAATACACTCCATTTGGAAAACTCTCGATCAGACTCCTCGCAATCTCTATACTTGCAGCTGTCTTTCCGACACCCCCCGGACCTGTCAGCGTCAGCACGCGAACATTGCTTCGTAGTAAGAGCGGCCAGGCAGATTCGATTACGTCATTTCTTCCTATCAGAGGAGCTTGAGTCGGGAGGTTGTTGGGTGCCCTAACAGCAGCTTCTTCAACTATCTCACCCGGCTCCGGCACTAAGATTCGATAAACATTGTGAGGAACCTTGAGCTCTCTCAGTTCTTCATTTCTTAGCTTTGCAGTGCGGACATCCAGATTATCCTGGATCTCGTCGTAAACCCGCTGTGTCAGGCATATTCCTTCGGGTCCGGCAAGCGGTTCGATTCGCGAAGCCACGCTGATTGCTTCCCCGTGAAGCTCCTCACCTCGATGCTCCACGGCTCCGAGGTGTATTCCAATTCGCAGGAGGATTTCATTTTGTCTTGAAACCTCGCTGTTGTAGATCTTCAGTTTTTGTTGAAGCGCGATCGCAAACGAAACGGCATCCAAACAGTTTTCAAATTCGAAAACAAAGTCCTCGGGTCGAGCTGCCCCAGCGGACAAAGCTTCACCGGCCCTTTCTACCCCGGAGAGCCAGCCCTTCAGTCCCCGCTCTTTCGCCTTTGCAGCTTCGCTCCGTGAATCTAGTTCCGGATTCTTGCCGACGTATTTCCCTCCGTACTCTTCTAGAAGAGGATTGAGAGTGTCCCTGAACGTCGCGAGCAGGTGAGCCCCTTGCTCCTTGTGCGTTTGCGCGAGTTCCGCATAGTTGATTACAGACGTGAAGGCTATCGCGGCATGCGCTCGCTCTGGCACCTCCAAAAAGTAGCTCGCCTCCTAGGTTTTCGTTTCAAAGCCTATAATTAATCTTGTATTGAGGATAAACACGGCAAAGCCCTCAAGAGCTGAGGAAAGCGGGCCAAATCTAAAGTGATACGTTGATGCGGTGCTGAAAACCACATTCCACAACTAGTTTCATGAGCCTCGGCTTGATAATCCGATCGATGAAGCAAAGAGAATAATTTCAACAGCTGAAGAGAAGAATATCACGCTCAGACTATTCGGGGGAGTCGCATTCTACTTTCGCAGTCTTTCTGCAAAGCATCGAAGTTTGGAAAGGAACTACGTCGACATAGATTTCATAGGGCATGCGAAGCAGATATTCTGATATTTTTGAAACTTGGCCTTGAGCGATCTTTGTAAGCATTCTTGGCTCCAGATCGGCTGAGTCCTTGCACTCTACGAAATGCTTGATCCGACCAGCTGGGCAATCCCTTGAGCGGAAATCATCTTCGAATTTGCAAGAAACTGGCTAAATTATTGAAAGAATTTTGTAAATGGTTAATAACTTCTGCTTCACCCGCCATGAAGGAGTTCATTGAAAACTCGGAAGAAAACGAGAAAAGAAGATTCTCGGAAAAGTGAAACTATTAGCCTGGAGAATGGCGCTGGTACTCAGGGAAAAAATTCCGCGGCACCAATTGTGATACCTGAATCCGGTCCGGCCTCTTCAGAAAGGAGAGGCTTCATTATGAAAGCTGCCGCAATGACTGCTGCAGTTGGAGTCGGTGGCTCGCTGCTCGGTAGCAACTTGTTGCCCAGAAGTTCTGCTAGCTCTGCGTGTTGCCACATTCATCCCGTATCAACCTGTGATACGTATGATCCCGAAAATCACGTGGTGATTGTCGGGGGGAGCGGAAGTTCTGGCACAG